>JBEKYG010000191.1:0-8044 GCA_049511215.1 Acidobacteriota bacterium
TAACCCGCCGCAAGAAAAACAAAATCGGACTACTTGGAAAGAAAAATCCAGTCTTATGATTTTACCAGGTGGCTCACTTTATCTGAGCAGGGGTGGTTCAATTTAACTGAGCGCTATAGCCTGCCTGATTCTGCTGGATCAGCTATTTCTTGACACCGCCGATGCCCTGTTTGGCGTTTGCCATCCGGCTGAGGAAATCGGGAATCTCCTTCGGATCGGCCTCAAAGCCCCCAAAGCTCACGGTCTCGCGGGTAGATGGGCCCGCCTGCCAGACATATACGGCCCATCGGCCTTTCGGCAAGAACGGCTTGTCCAGGGAGATCCATTCGTAGAAATTCCCGTTCCATTCGAACTTCAGTTCTTTGTCGATGGAGTATCCCGCCACGACGGCTCCGGGAAATGGCCGGTAGGAGATCACCAGAAGCCCTGAGCGGCTGTTCTCGAGGGTGTTGAATTGCTGCTTGGTTCCATTCAAGTCTTCGACCGTTCCCGAGGTGCCGCCCCTCGATATTATTTCTTTGGAATTGCGGATCAGGAGGCCTTTCATAGTGCCGAACCGCGAAACCAGAGAGGGGTAGTCCTGGAGGGGTTCGATCTCCTTCACCGTGGGGAGAAAGCGTACCGCCAGCTTTTTGTTGCCGGATGTGGCCGTCGCCAGTTCGACAATCGCCTCTTCATAATTCCTCAGGGACAGCTTCTGCGAGGCAAGAACAATTCCGCCATCGCCTTTGACATTCACCGCCAGCACGATGCCGTCTTTGTCGAGCTGCAGCAGGTCGGTTCCAATGTTTACGTAACCGCCACTGTCGAGTCGAAGGCCGATCAGGCTATTGCTGCCAACACGCATCCCGCCAGGAAAGCGTTCAGGAAGATCCGTTTTTCCCGGAGGCGGCCAGCTGGAAAGAACGTTGGTGCTGCCAGGCAGAATCTCAATCACCTCGATCTTCAAGTCCAGATAGGGAATCGGTTCGCGATTGAGCAGCAGCACGGACTTCGCCGCGGCCCCATCCGCCGGGCCCTTGGCACCGATGAGCACGCTTCCTGTGGTTCCCTGCGCTTTGCCGGCGGCAGGCAACGCGAGCTTCAGGGCGCTCGATCGTGTCCTTCTTGAAGCCGTTGCGCAGGAGTCGCGCAAAGGCTTCCTGCGTGACCTCTTCAGCGCGGGCGTGATTCCCGGTGAGCGCCAGCGAGTACCGATAGACGCAATCGAACTGCCTTTGATAAAGTCTGCCGAACTCATCGTTATCCATGGTCTTCGACTAGATGACGAGTATAGTATCCTTTTGTTAACGCGTGGATCGACCAGGTGCCCATTATTCCGAAATCGGCCAAGAGGCAAACGTTAACTTTATTGTCGGGAAAACCGGATAACGCCCGCGTTTTTGCAGGGCGAATCTGGGCGCGGAATCGCCCGCCCAAACCTGGGCCACAGCGACAAGGAGCCACACTATGGATTCGATCATCAGCTGCCGATGGATGCGTGGAATGATCTGTAGAAAGGCTGTCCTGTTGTTTGTCTTCCGCTGTTCTGTTTCCCTGTGGATAGGTGCCGCGTCATTCGCGTCCGGCCAAGGCACTGTCCCTCAGAAAGCCCCCGCCGGTTCAACCTCGAAGACAGTGATCGATCTGAATACTGAGGAACTGCGCGCCGCGTATCCTGGGGAGTTCGGCCATTTCGCATTTGCGGACAATCAGCAAGAGCTCGCGCGGCTCCTGAAAAAAGTGGGAGAGAATGTGGAGGCGTTCTTTCGCAATATTCCCAACACCTCCTCGAAAGAGCAGATTTTCCTGCAAAGGCTGAGACTGGGCCGGGTCCAAGCTTCGGCTGGATCTGAGTTCAGTTACCTGCTCCTGGTCCCGTCCGACCATGAAGAGATCATTTTCAAGGAGGACCGGGTCGATAGCAAGGGCCATGCCATCGAGCTTACGGACAGAAACAGGGCCCCTTCCGCCGAACTGGAGCGGCTGTCGCAATTTGTGCTGACCGCCGGGTTTGCGGGCTGCCAATTTTTCCTTCATCCGTCGCATCAATCGGGCTCGCTTTTTCGTTACCTGGGCAGACAGACCTCGGGAGCGCGCTTTCAGGTGATGGCATTCGCCCAGAAGCAGGAAGCCGGAGATTTTCTCACCGCCATTCATGGCTCTCAGGATTTGACACCGGTGCTCTTGCAGGGTCTGATCTGGGTGGATCCGCTCACGTCCCAGATCGTGCGGATGCGCACCGATTTGCTCGAGCCGGACTCGAAAGACGGGGTAAAAAGGCAGGCCACCGAGGTCTGGTTCAGCGAGATTCACTTTACTGCGATGGCCCAGTCATTTTGGCTGCCGCGTCGCGTAGTGGTAACGACCGAACGCGGCCAGGACACATTTCGGAACGAGCACGGCTATTCCGACTACAGGCTGTTCACCGTCGAGAGCTCAAGCAAAGTCACACTGCCGCAAATCAAGAAGTGATCCCGAGATTCCCTGGGAATTCGGGGACAGGCTAGAATGGCGCTTAGATAAGGACTTCAATTGGGACCCTGAAAGGGTCCAGCAGCAAAGCCCAGGGCGCAAGCCCTGGGAACTGACGTAGATCAAGAGACTAGCCCTGAAGGGGCGGCGCAGGCTGCGTCGCCCTTTCAGGGCTGGCTTCCCGGATGACCATGATCCCAGGGCTCACGCCCTGGGCTTTGCTGCCCCGCCCTTTCAGGGCTTAATCACTTGATTTGGCGGGACTAACAGGTGATTGGGGCACTCTTAACTAAGTACACGATTCCATAAATACGGCGACGTATTTTTCTGGACGCGGATTCACGCAGATAAACGCGGATTGCGCAAAAACCATCCGCGTGCAACCGTACCCGGGGCTTGCCGGCTTCTGCGTGGTTTCTTCCGGCGCCCGGAGTCAAACGCGCCTCTACAGCAGGAACCGCTATGATTGTCAATAAGACCTGCGCGTTCGACTCCGGGCGCCGGAAGAAACCACGAGCGCGCAGCGCTCCCCTCCGGGAAGCAGAAGCCGGCAAGCCCCGGGTGCGGTTGCCTGCGTGAATCCGCGTCCTGAAAATACATCATGGTATTTATAAACTTATGCACTAAGCGCTATTCGGGGACAGGCTATTCAACCTCGAAACTCAGGGATAATTTCGAGGTTGAGTAGCCTGAAACCACGCGCTACTTAATAATGCCCATCTCCTTCAGCAGGTTGGTGGCGCCGTCGACTTCGGTCATGTTCCAAAGCATATACCGGCTATCGACGTGGATGGATCGAGTCTTCACCTTGTCGAACAAAAAGTTGGAAGCCACGGACTCATAGGTGCCGTCAAAGAGCAGGCCTACCAGTTGCCCTTTGCCGTTTAGCGTCGGTGAACCGGAATTACCCCCGGTGGTATCTACTGTGGAAAGGAAGTTCACCGGAACGTCATTGAGGGCAGCGTCGAAATAGGGTGTTTTTTTCTTGCCCGCGATCTGTTCCCTGATCACGTCAAGCTGCTTCTTCGGAGCGTTGAAATCGCCCTCCCCGGTCTGCTTCTCGGCGACACCTTTCAGTCCGGTCTGCGGTTTATAGAAGAGTCCGTCCTTGGCGTCCACACCCTTCACCTGGCCGTAGGTTATGCGCAGGGTGCTGTTCGCATCCGGCGCGAGCAGGCCGCCGGCCTTGGCCTGGAGCGCTTCCATGTAACGCGGGCGCAACCGTGCCGATGCGCCGGCCCGGTCTTTGCCGGCTTCACGGATCGATTCCGCGAGTGGCTCCAGCGCCGATGCCAGCATGATGAAGGTATCCTTGGTAGCTTCGAGATCTGCCGTGCTTTTTTCCAACAAGCCGGCGCGGAAATCCCGGTCGCCTATTTTGGTGCCGGCAAAGAGTTTGGTGAGGTAAGCATCGATGGCCTTTCCGGCTTCGGACTTTGCCATCCCCGACCTGAGCCCGATAGCCTGGTCGAGCGGCGCAATTCTCTGATCGGCCGGCAGTGAGGCGGCTAAGCCCACGGCCCAACCGAGAAAAGCGCGATCCACGGTGGCGTCGATAGTGCGCTGCAAGCGGTCCTGGCTTTCACGGATACGACTCCAGTCACGCTCCTGGAATCCGGCGTCGCGGTCCAGATCCTTCTTGGGTCGCTGGACGGAGAGACGGTACAGTTGCTGAGCGGCACTCAGATAGTTGGAGGCGGAGGACAGGCTTCCCATGACCGCACTTCGCTCGCGGATTTTTTCTCCCTCCGCCTGCATGGCCTGCAGTGCCGGCAGGACATCACCATATTTCTGCTTGCGCCCTGGATCGGCGGCGATCCAGGCTGCCAGTTCCTGCTCCATGACCTGCTTCTGAGCGAGCGCACCGCCCTTCACCAGGCCTTCGAGCATTCCTTTTTGATTGGTCAAGTTGTTGTTGAGGCTTTGGATGCGCCCGGCAACTTTGATGGCCAGATCCTTATTACCCGCGAGCAGCTTGTCGATCAGGGCGAGCTGTTCCTCGGCGAGCCGAATCGATCGTGGGAAAGCCCACTCGGCGGTTTCCTTGACCTCTGCGTAGGTTTGGTATCGCTGCGTCCGTCCGGGGTAGCCGACCACGAAAACCAGCTCCCCGGGCTTCGCTCCCTCGGTCGAGACCTGCAGCCAGTGCTTGGGTTTATAGGGGACATTGTCCTTGGCGTACGCAACCGATTTGCCATCCTTGCTCACGTAGGCGCGCAGGTAGCTCCAGTCGCCCGTGTGCCGTGGCCAACGCCAGTTATCGGTCTCGCCGCCAAATACGCCAATCCCCTCCGCAGGAGCATAAACCACGCGCACATCCTTGATGTCGAGTTGGGCGATTTCGAAGTATTTCAGCCCCTCGAAGAAAGATGCCACGCTGCAGCGCATGCCGTCTTTTTCGCAAGCGGCGATGCGTTCCTTGACCCTGCGGTCGATGCTGTCGTTACGCTGTCGATCCGTGGCTTTGGGATCGATCTTGCCTGTGATCGCACCGGTTACATCTGTAACGGAAGTCGTAACGTAAACGTGCTGGCCCGGCCCACTCGACAACTCCTCCTCGCGGGTCTCGGCGAGAAAACCCTCCGTGAGCAGATTGCGCTGAGATGTGGAGTTGTACTGGAGACCGCCCGTGACGCAATGGTGATTGGTAACGATCAAACCGTCCGGCGAAACGAAGGAAGCCGTGCAGCCGCCGAGCGAAACGACGGCGCCCATCGGCTGGCCCGTCAGATCGGCGAAAGCATTGGGGTCGCCGGTGAACCCCAGCGCTTTGAGCTGGGCCGCGAGTTGTGGTACCTGCTGGGGCATCCACATACCTTGTTCTGCATTCAACCCGATGGCTGGCATCAGAGCCAGGGCAAAAAGACACATCTTTCGTAAAAAGGCCATGAAGGTTTCACCTCCTGAAAATTCGAAATTCGAAATTCGAAATTGGGGACGGCCCCAATTTCGAAAAACGTATCTTAACATTTTTGGCCCACGCGTGGGTCATCTTGCCGAACCGCACACGCCGACCCGGGCAAAGTCGCAAGACTGGCGGCGAGATTGGGGACAGTCACCTGTTTTCGCCGGGAGAATCTCGGCAGATTTGAGAAGAGATGGGGGAAAAAGTGACTGTTCCGAGAATAGAAGCAGAACGCCAAAAGCGTCGGGGTCGCTATCGGGATCGCAATCGCAGTCGCCATCGCAATCGGTTGTGTCGGTCTGCGAAAGCCGATAGCGATTGCGACTGCGATACCGATCTCGATACCGATGATCGCCACCCAAGGGTTTTTGTGGGGCCGGCCATAATTGCTAGCGCATCCTCAGCGATTTGCTTCCCACACGATTGCTCCAGACGTCGGATACGACGACTTTGAGAATCTGTCCCGGCGCTTTGAACGGAATCGTTATCGACATGGAAATGCCCGACTGGAGCACTTGTTGGTAGGCCTCTTCCTGAAGCTGCAGGTCGGCGGTTTGCCACTCCTCACCGAGATAATTCCCCTTGGCGTCACCATAGAACACGGCAACATCCACCCTGCCGACATATCGGTCGTCGATCGTCCGGAATCCGAGACCGGCCGGTCCAATCCTCAGGTTTACCTTGATCTGGGCTCGACCGCGTGGATCCGTTGCTGTCTCGGTGCTGGCCTGAAATGTGACTTGCTTGTAGTCGACTTCGGTTTGGGCTGCGATCCACATCCGCTGCTGAGCGGTGGACTCTGTTATGTACTGCGCGCAATTGTAGGGTGGAAGGCTCTTGCCGACTGTAACTCCCGGACGCGTCGTGGCGCTGACACCGGCATAATAGCCGCTGCGCGCCTGAACGCGGCATCCCGGACAGGGCTTTGCAGGATTGAGTTTCACATTCAGTTTATGGAAGCTGCGGTCGGCGCCGGCCTGAGCGGGCGTAAACCCCAGGGTATAGCCCATGCGAAGATTTGCGATGGCTCGATCCAGGGCAGTCGATAGTTTCTCCGCATTTCCCAGCTTCAGTACTTCGCCCCCCGTCTCCTTGGCAATCCGTTCGATAGAGCCCGGATTCCCTTCAAAGAATCCGTTGTCACCGGGGGTTCGAATGCTGAATAGCGTGGCGGAGGCTTCCAGGACTTCGTTGAGCACATCCTGCTCGGTCATCGGGAACATGGAGGAATAGTTATCGGAGATCAGGATGATGGCCCGCCGGCGGTCGGGAGCTTGCTCGCGCAGAAATCGGGCCGATTCGAATATGGCGCCGTAGATGTTGGTGCTTCTGCCGATTTTGATCCCCCCGATTTTTCCGGCGACCTCATCCCGGTCCTCCGTGAGCTCGCTGAGCCGTGAGGGACACTGGTCAAACGAATAGAGCACGACTTGATCGAGAGGCTTCAGGCGCACGAGCGCGGAGAGTCCCGCCTGAACCAGATCGGGGAGGTAATGCCCGATGCTCGGGCTGCGGTCAATCACGAGGGCTACAGCTAACGGGAGTTGATCGCGGGAAAAGTGGCTGACCTTCTGGGCAATGCCATTGTCATAAATCGAGAAGTCTTCAGCCCGCAAATCGCCGACTATCGTTCCCTGTTTATCGCGCACGATGGTGTCAACTGTGACCAGGTCTACGTTGACCTTCAGGCTGAAGTCCTTAGGAGCCGCACCCTGATTTTGCGCTGGGAGATAGGTATCTGATGTGATCCGTGTTGATTCCTTCTCCGACCGGGGAATCCACGTCCCCCCCAAGCCGGCGGACAGAGCCGGCAGCGCGGCCAGAGTAATCAAGCTCAGGACATGGCGCAGTGTTGTCATCCTGTCCCTCCGAGTTGGGGCGACCTGCAACTCAACTCTTGAGTTGTCGCCCGGCGTCCTGTCGCACCCGCGAAGATGTGCACCGACATCGCCTCCTCCTCGCGCCTTGAGCTCGCCTCGCAAGCCCCATGCGCGCGACCCCTCCTAATTCTCGGACGCGCTCCTAGGAAAAAGATTCTCGAATCAGCAGGGTTTCGCAGGTTTGATTGAGGAATTCCGGGCACAGCCGCCTTATGAGGGCAAGGTCGAGCTTCCCTTCCTGATTTCGAACGATGCTGTGGGCATCGTCGAGATCGCGGGCGGACCCGCCCAGCATTTTCAGAATGATCATGTCTTCCGGCGATGCGACGGGGACCTCCAGATCATCCAATGAAACCTCGCGAGATCGATCCAAAAGATCGACTGGAGCTCCTCGGATGCCGGCTAGAAAATCAACCTCGTAGGGGGCGATCGTTGTCCCTACCCGGAGGCGGATCACATCGGAGATCGGGTCATCGGCATCACCGATCCGGTGTTCGAAATCCAGTTTGGATTGACTGAGCGCGAACTTTAAGGTCTCCAGATCTTTCGCGCTGCACAGGAGATCGACATCCCGGGTTGCCCGCACTTCTCCCCAAGCCGCGACGGCATATCCGCCTATGACAGCATACCGGATTCGGTGCCGCTTCATTAAGGCGTCGATGGGAGCCAAAATATCCCGAAGATTCATAGCCTTTGAGCATTCACAATTGCGCTAACTTCGGATTCCGAGAAACCTTGTGTTTTCAGTCCAGCCATGCGTAGCTTCCGGGCATCCATGCTGAGGGTAAAAGCCATTTCCATCCGT
>JBEKYG010000192.1:0-8023 GCA_049511215.1 Acidobacteriota bacterium
CTGCGATCTGCGAGGAAATCGCTTTTCGCGGCACTTTGCTCTACGGCCTGCGCCGCAAGTTCCGTCCGATCACGCTGGCACTGGTAGTAGGCGTGATCTTCGGCTTGTTCCATGTGGCACTGTTCCGCATCCTCCCAACCGCATTTCTGGGCGTGATCCTCACGGGAATAGCCCTGCTGACCGGATCGATCTTTCCCGGCATGTTGATGCACGCCGGCAATAACGCGCTGAGCCTCTGGCTGGCCCAATCCGGGCACGCTGTCGGCAATCTCACCTGGGGCTGGTACCTCGCGGCCACGATAGGTTTCGCGCTCGGGTTCTACATCCTATATCGCGCCCGCACCCCCTACCCCGACCTCCGACCTCCGGAAACCGACCTCCGACATCCCACATCCGACTTCCGACCTAAACAGTAAGAACGCACAAATCCGGAGTCAGAGGCCAGTAGAAAGACCGACTGACGTCTGTGTCCGCATTGCGCTTGCCGTCATGCTGGGGAGGGTGGGAACAGCTTCAGCCCTTACGCACAAGATCGAGGAAGGCACGCGCCGCAGGAAACCGGGGGCGGGAAACCAGGGACGTCACCTATTTTGCGTTTACCGATCGACCTGGGTTGGGTAACTCAAACGATAAAAAAGGGGGGGCGTCCCCGGTATCCCCGACTTTCCTATCGATCCGTGAGTCCGGATTCCAGTCCGGATCTGCATCGGCGTGAAGTGTATCCCCCGTGCCGCTGGCTGGCGCCTATGAAGGACGTCCTGGCGTGAGGATCCAGTGCCGCCTCAGGGATCGCGACCGGCTGCGAATTGCCCCCTGGGTCGAGGGTAAGACTCCCGTTTCTCCCCGGCAATTCGCTGCCTGTTCCGATCCTTCCTGAAGCCGTGGATTTCCCAGCCTCCCCGCCTGACTTTTCCGTTGTGCCCCCCCGGATCGAATGTAGTATAGTCTCCTCGCGTCTGGTTTGCTTCGGGACATAGGCGGTGCAAGGTCATGTTCCGACGCTCATTGGATGATGTGTGCATGTATAATCGCGATTCGCTCCACCCGATTTGTTCGCTAAGAATCTAGGCGAGTGGATGTCCCCATTGGTGGATTTGTGCCCGCCCAACCAATGGTTCTGCCGGAAGGAATACCCTCATGAAAAGGAACCGGTTTGTCTGCACTGTCTCGTTGGCTTTATTCTTCTTTCTTTTCGTCGTAGTCGTGACAGCCGCAGCCCAAGGCGACACTGTCATCCCCCAGGTCGCGGATGGGCGCGGCGGCGATGGGACGGAATTTCGGACCAAGTTCGACATAACCAACCTGGGCCCGGATCCGGCCACACCTATCACGAGGGCCAAGGTGCTGTTTTTCCGCAAAGATGGCACGCCATGGGTGGTCGCCACAAATGTAGGGACCTCGAGTGAGATACCCTTAAACCTGGGGGCATTTCAGACTGTTCGGATCGAGACGTTGGACACCGGGTCGCTTACCGAGGGGTACGCGGTTGTTTGCAACCTCGAAAACGCTACTGCGTTTGCAGAGGATTACCAGCTGAACATCAGCGTCTACTACGAGGTAAAGCGACTCAACAACATCATCGACACGGTCGCCGTGTCCGCGGGACAGCCCACGATTGCATGGGTGCTTCCGGTGGAAATAGACGTGTCAAAAAGCCTGCTCACCGGGCTAGCCCTGGTGAATCGCACCAACAGCTCGAATGCCGTGGTGCTCCATTTGTTCAGGGCCTCAAGCCCTTCATCCGGGGCAGCTGTCGATACCGCAACCGTGACTCTGATTCTTCGCCCCAACGAACAACGGACGTTCTTCCTGACTGATCCGGCTGCGTTTCCCGATCTGACCAGTTTTAAGGGAATGCTCCTGGGAACCTCGGAAAAGCCGGTTACCTTGCTCGCTATGTTGCAGACATCCACGCCGACAGTCGTTCTGTACGCCACAATGCTTCCGTCCTACGCGGATGCGCTCAGACGCAACAGCTACATCTACCTTAAAGAGACCTATCCACTCGATGCGGATCAGCCGGTATCCGACTACTATCTGAACCGGGAAGACGCCGCTCCTTGGGATCTTTTGTTCGAGCAGACCGCCAATGGGCGACAGCTCACGCCCCAACTCGGGGCTCAGATCGCGGTAATCGGCAACCTCAGCGACTCCCAGTTCGATAGTTATACCATCGACCAACTTCAAGGATTGACGTATTCAAGTAATGCCATAGACATGGCCGATGCCTCTGCGAATCTCGTCCCTGGATTTGCCTTCGGATTGAAGACGGGACTTGGCCGATACGTCAAGCTCAGAATTGTTGATGTGATTCAACGAGATGCCACACGGGATCTTGCACTGAGAGTATTCGTTTACAGGTAGGGAACTATCGACGACACCGCGTAGTGTGACACTATTCAGCCGATCCGCAAACGACTCGATGGGTGATTCGGATTCGAGGAGGATAGCGTGAAGGTTGGGGTGATACGCTTGATCGCACTGCTGTTGCTGTTGCCCGCGTCCGGGAGCCATGCGAATTCTGCTACTGCTTTGACGCAAGTCATCCTGGTTAGTGATCCGGGCGACCCCGTTGGGCAGGGTCGGACATTCAGTTTCCAGGAGAAGGATGGTGTCTGGAACGGCTATGGCAGAGATTATTCGCAGGACAGACTCGTCGACACGGTGGACGTGAACTTCAGCGGCAGCAACGGCACGGGCTGGACATTCCAATTCTCGACGATGTACATGGACGCGAGCTTATTGCCCGGATTCTATGACAAGGTTCGGCTGGCTCCAGTTGGTGCGCAAGGCTATCCGATGATGTCGGTCAGCTCCAACGCCGCTTGCGATGAGCTCATCGGCAATTTCACAATCATTGATGCTCAATTCGAATCATCAGGGTCCGAGCGGCGTATTCTCAGCCTGGCGGTTGAGTTTGAACAGCATTGCCGGGCCTATACGCCGGCATTGCGGGGCATACTGCTTTATAACTACACTCTTCCGGCAACGCCGATGATACTGACCCGATCCCCGGTGGAACGAGCGCCAGTGGGCCGTCCGTACTCGCTGTCGTTCTCGGCACTGGCAGGGACTCCACCTTATTCCTGGAGTGCCGGCGACGGCAGGACGATCGGCATTACGCGTTTTGAGGCGCCGCATCTGCCCCCCGGCCTGTCGCTCGACTCAGGCGGGCTGTTGAGCGGGACGCCGAGCACGCCCGGGTGCTTCAATTTCAATGTGACGGTGACCGATGCCGCCGGCGAAAAGTCTGAAAAGGAAATCCGCATAGAAACCGAGGTTCGCGAATCGGCGCCTCCTGTGTCAGAGTTCTATTTCGAGAGCGACAGGGCAGATTGGGTCGGACAGGGAGCAACCCTTTCGATCCACGACGAGATTTACCCAGCATTTATTGGTCCCCAAAAAGCCTATTTCGTGATCCATTCGGGAGGGTCTTGGGCGGTGACATTTTCGACGGAGACGATGCTCCAGAACCTCGTTCCGGGATTCTATGGCAGTGCAGAGAGATCGGGCTACTCGGACTGGGCAAGCCCCGGGATGGACATCTATGGCAACGGGCGCGGATGCAATACGGTCACTGGCTTCTTTACGATCCTGGACTATCAGGTTGACTATTCGGGCGCCGTCCCAAGAGCCAAGAGTTTTGCGGCCACCTTCGAACAACACTGTGAAGGATCTTCGGTGTCCCTTCGGGGACACTTCTATTACAACTACGAAGTTCCCCTGCGGACATCCATTGTCACCTATCCTGTTCTCCCGGAAGCCGGCGCCTCACAGTCTTACGATCAGACATTGGTGGCTACGGGCGGAATCGGTCCGTACACTTGGGCGCTGACCGGCGGACAGCTGCCGGGCGGTCTTACTTTATCTCCGGACGGCAAATTCGGCGGAGTCCCGACCGAAGGGGGTGACTTTACCTTCCGACTGTCGGCGACGGATGCGCAGGGTGTGGTGAGCGAGCGAGAGTTTTCCATCCACATCATTCAGCCGCTCGTGGTTGCGACTCCCTCGACGCTCCCACAGGCAACACTGCGGCAGCCATATTCATTTGCTCTCACGGCCTCCGGCGGCACACCGCCGTATTCCTGGTCAATTACGAATGGTGTGGCGGGACGCCAGCCTCCACCCGGAATGACACTTAGCTCGACCGGTGTGCTTAGCGGCATCCCCATCGTGTCGAGTACCTACTATATGGACATCCACGTCACCGACGCGAATTCAAGGCCGGCGGATGCGGAGATCAAACTCGACGTACTCACGCCGGATGGTCTGCTCGGCCAACGGCAGCTGATCCTGATCAGCGATCCCGGTGATTACGTCGGCATGGGATATGATTACCTGATGGGGGATCAAGATGGAAACTGGAATGCATATGGGACAATCAGAGCCGGCGGCAGCCTGGTCGACGACGTCAGGGTCACTTTCTCCGGCCAGGGGGGAGATTTCTGGAGTGTGCGGTTCGCCACGGCGAAGCTGGGCGTTCCCCTGGGACCCGGATTCTACACGGATGTACAGTTGATTCCCATCGAAAGCGATTCGCATCCTGGAATGACAATAAGCGGCGAAGGAAGAGGATGCAACTACGTGCATGGGTCCTTCCGGATTCTGGATTCCGAAATGGACTATTCTTTGGAAACGCCGCGTGTGGTCCGCTTCGCCGCCACTTTCGAACAATATTGCGAGAATTCCACGGCGGCAATTCGAGGTGCCATATTGTATGGATACAGTCCTGACTGGCCGGTGCGGATCGTCTCCTTATCGCCTCTGCCGGATGCTGCGCTCGGGCTTCCGTACGCTCAGACGCTCCTGGCCGACGGCGGCCAGCCACCATACTCCTGGGGGCTATCACGAGGCGAATTGCCGCAAGGCCTCGTTCTGGGTCAGGATGGAACTCTCAGCGGCACGCCGACGGCAGCCGGAATATATTCCTTTACCATCAGAGTAACCGACGCGACCGGAGTCGAGTCGGAGCGTGAGATTACGATCGAAGTGACGGCGGCTCTCACGGTGACTTCCCTGCCAATGCCCAAGGCCACCCGCGGACTACCCTACCGGGAGGCTTTGACGGCATCAGGAGGAACGCCGCCATATACTTGGGCGCTTGCGGACGGACTCTATGGACGCCAGCCTCCCGTCGGCCTGACCATGGATTCCACTGGCGTAATTTCCGGTACCCCCATTGTTTCGGCCACACAGTATTTTCCGGTACGCGTGACCGATGCCCGCTCTCGCAAAGTCACCGCTGACCTCGCACTTGAAGTGTACAACCCCGATGGGACGCTCGGCCAGAAAGAGCTCAATTTGATCAGTGAACCCGGCGACTCGATTGGCCTGGGCCAGAATTACAGCTACGACGACCGCCAGGGAAATTGGGTGACCACGGCAACCGACTCGTCGCTAGATGGTCTCGTGGACCAGATCGAAATCAACTTGTGGCCGGCGGGAACTTCGACGGACCGGTGGACTGTGAGCTTCTCGACCGCAAAAACCGGCATTCCGCTGAGCCCCGGGACTTATACCGATGCCCTGGGTGTGCCTGTCCTGAAGGCAGGACATCCAGGCCTGAGCATCTACGGTCAAGGCCGGGGCTGCTCCTCCTCGGTGAAGGGATCCTTTACCATTCTGGAGGCGGTATTCGATTATTCGCAGGCTACTCCGCGAGTCGTCAGCTTCGCGGCGACCTTCGAGCAGTTCTGTGACTCAAACACCGCTCCGCTTCGCGGAGAAATACGTTATGGCGCGGTGAAGTGAAGGGGACTGTGAGTAGACATCTGAGATGGTCTGAAATGCCCAAGAAAAAGGAAAAGCCCCTTTTCTCTTTTCATTTGCTGCCCCCGAGGACATCGTCGAGGCGGCCGAATGGGACCTACCTACCACCGGCAGCGACAATTCGGCGTTCTACGGGCTGCACACCTTAAGAAACCGGGGACGTCACCCATTTTGCGTTTACCGATCGACCTGGGTTGTGTAATTTAAACGACAAAATAGGTGCGTCCCCGGTTTCCCCTCCGCTTGACATATTGCCATCCGGCTTGTATGGTTTGCCATATGAAGACAACCTTAAATATCGATGATACAGTAATGGCCCAGCTAAAACGTGAGGCGGTCCGCCAGGGTCGGACCATGTCGGAGTTGGTCGAAACTGCCCTGCGCCTGCTGTTCCAATCACGCAAGAGTCGGAGGAAGCTGCCGCGGCTGCCAACCTTTAAGAGCGGAGGAGCGATGGTTGATGTTGCCGACCGCGAAGCACTCTACCAGGCAATGGAGGGCCGTTGATGTTCGTCGTGGATGCAAACGTGCTCGTCTATGCGGCGGACGAGGACTCACCTCACCACAAACGGTGCCTGGAGCAGTTGGACCTCTGGCGCCAGAAGGCCGGGGCGTGGTACCTCACATGGGGGATCATTTACGAGTTCCTGCGCATTACGACGCATCCGAGAGTCATGCGCAAGCCGTGGGGCATGCTCCAGGCGTGGAGCTTCATAGCCGCGCTGCTTGCCTCGCCCGGAATGAGTATCCTGGTCGCGACGGACCGGCATTCCGCCGTGGCGGCGCAGGTCTTCGAAAAGAGCCCGCATATCTTGGGCAACCTTATGCACGATGCTCATATCGCGATCCTGATGCTGGAACACGGCGTGTCACGGATCTACACGAGGGACACAGATTTCCATCGATTTCCGTTTCTCGAGCCGCTCGACCCCCTCGTCTGAAGCCCCCGCGCGACGCTGGGAGCCTCTCCAAGAATTGGGAGGGGCCCCGTTCCGAACTCCCCCGAGCCAGCTGTGAACACGGCGAAACTCGCAAGGAACCGAAGCGAAACCGCGACGCTCATCTATTTTGCCATTACCGATCGACCTGGGTAACTTAAACGACAAAATAGATGCGTCTCCCCGGTTGCCATATCCATTAACTTTCCGGCCTCTCTAAATCACAGCTGTGAGCTGCCCTGGGAGATTAGATCATGCGACCTGCTCATCCAGTATTTAACGCCAGCATAGATCTTGCAACGTCCGTTTGGCGGTATTTTGATTTGCCGAAATTTATCTCATTACTTGATAGGGCAGCACTTTATTTCTGCCGTGCAGATAGGCTGGGGATCGCCTGGAGGGCTCTTTCACGAAGGCTCGGGCGGTCCAGCGCCAGGCTTTCCTGGACGCACCGCCCGAGGGCACAGATCGTCATCAACTCGAAAAAATCTTCAGCCAAAATGAAAAACTCGCTGCTTCAATAGTTCATTGGGCTTACGTCAACTGCTGGCATCTCGGTGAACACGAGTCCATGGCTCTTTGGCTTGGGTATGGCGCCGGACCTTATGGGGTGGTCGTAAACTCAACATTCGGCACACTGGACCAAGTCTTACCGGCCAAGTTTCGCGATTTGATTGGACGTAAAGAGCCGGATATGGATTGTATTTTTCTAGGGCGAGTCAATTATCTGGATTATTCGTCGGAGGCAGAGTGCGTTCCGTACGACGGCAACATTTATGCACCCTTCGTGTGCAAGTCGGTCGCGTATCAGCATGAGAGCGAGGTGCGGGCCCTCTTCATCGATCCGCTAGACCTGCAAACAGAAGATCGTCCTTCCGGACACTTCATTCGGGTTGATCTTCCCCATCTGATCCAGCGTGTGGTTGTCTCACCACTCGCCCCAGATTGGTTCGAAGCCGTTGTTCGCTCGGTGATTGAAAAATATGGTTATGACTTTCCTATAAGTCGATCTGTGGTGATCGGTGAACCAATTTTCTAAATCCAAACAAATGAAGGATTATGGATAGGACGCCATGCGAACCACGCAAAGCTGGCGATTTCGTCCGGACGGGAACCGACGACGGCAACTGGTCGAAAGCGCTTGCAGAACCGCAGATCAGATGCCTCCTAGAGACTCATCCGGAAAGCCTCTTTTTCGCGATTTCACGGCCCAGAAGTCCTTTGTTTTCAATGTCGTCATTCGCAAGAAACGGCCTTTCCGGATGAGTCTCTAGGGGGTTAAAACAAAAATCGGAGGCCGATTTTTCAATCTTAGG
>JBEKYG010000193.1:0-7982 GCA_049511215.1 Acidobacteriota bacterium
CTGAATTACTCCCGCTCGTTTCAGAGGTCAACGTCATACTAGCGAATCAGGCTTCGTCAAGTCAATGGCCACGGTGGCATCGCAGCTCTGGATGCGGGCAGGCCAGTTGCACACGAGACCTTTGTGCTTCAAGGCAGCTTATCGGCCAAGAGGTGCAGGTAACACCGGGATGCCATCAGAACATCTGGGTGCGCCAGAGGTCGTGGATATGAATAACTCCAAGGATGGCGCGCCGGGCATCGACTACGACCAGGCTGGTGATCTTTAGTTCTTCCATTTTGGCCAATGCCGCGGTAGCCGCCTGCTCGGCGGAAATCGTCTTCGGGTTTCTGGTCATGCACTCGCCTGCTTTTAGTCGAAGCGGATCAGGCGATTTCTGCAGCAAGCGCCGCAAGTCACCATCGGAGATTATCCCCGCCAACATGCCGCCTTTGTCCGCCACCGCAGTCATGCCCAGGGTCTTGCGCGACATTTCGTAGATAACTTCGCTCATTGGCGTATCTTCGGTGACAATCGGAATAGCCTCGCCACGGTGCATGAGCTCACCCACGCGGAGCAACTTCTTGCCGATGGTGCCCGCGGGGTGAAAATTGGCGAATCCTTCGAGCCGGAACCCTTTGCGTTTCATCAGCGCCATGGCCAAGGCATCACCCATTGCCAAAGCGGCTGCAGTGCTGGTTGTGGGCGCGAGCCCAAAGGGGCATGCCTCTTCGGCAACGCTCACATCCAGATTCACGTCGGCCAAGCGTGCCAGGGAGGAGTTGGGGTTGCCGGACATGGCAATGACACGCAGCCCGAGCCGCTTCACATAATTGAGAATCTGCAGGATTTCGCCGGTCTCGCCGCTCTTGGAGACGGCCAGCACTACGTCATTGCGCCCGAGCAAACCAAGGTCGCCGTGCATGGCTTCCGCCGCATGCAGGAAAATCGCCGGCGATCCGGTGCTGCTTAACGTGGCGGCGATTTTCTTGCAGATCAGGCCGGACTTTCCCATGCCCGTGACCGCAATTTTCCCCGCACACGAGGCGGCAATATCGACGGCCCGCACAAACAAACCGTTAAGACGAGGGACAAGCGCGCGAACCGCGGCCGCTTCGAGTTCCAACACTTGAACCGCGGTCGCCAGCGGATCATCCGACATGGTCTTCATCATCTCCTCCGAACCGCAGCGCGGATCTCGAGCAACTCCTCGACGAGGCGCGGAAACGAGCGTAGAGTCAGCGCGTTTGGGCCATCCGACAAGGCCTTATCGGGATGATCATGCACCTCGAAAAAAAAGCCGTCGACGCCGATGGCGGCCGCGGCGCGGGCAAGATGCGGAATGAACTCGGCCTGTCCTCCCGAGCTATCCCCTTTCCCGCCTGGAATCTGCACGCTGTGGGTAACGTCGAAAACCACAGGCTGCCCGAAGGTTCGCATGATTACCAGAGAGCGGAAATCGACCACCAGATTATGGTAGCCAAAAAATGTGCCCCGCTCAGTCAACAGGATGTTGCGGTTCCCCGTCCCCAACGCCTTGTCAAGTGCCTTGCGCATCTCCTGAGGGGAGAGGAATTGCCCTTTCTTGATGTTGACCGCGCGCCCGCTCCTGGCCACTGCCAGGATCAAATCTGTCTGCCTGCAGAGGAAGGCAGGAATCTGCAGGATATCCAGAACCTCGGAGGCTGCGCCGACCTGGCCAAGCTCGTGCACATCGCTTAAGATGGGCAGGCCGCTTACGGCGCGCGCTTTTTCGAGGACGCGCAAGCCTTCAATGAGCCCTGGTCCTCGAAACGAGTCGGCCGACGTGCGGTTGGCTTTGTCAAAGGATGCCTTGAAGATCAGATCAATGCCTGCGCGCGATGCGATCCCAGCCAGCCGCTCCGCCATCTTGAGGCAGTGTTTTTCACTTTCGATGACGCAGGGACCGGCGATAAAAAACGGCTGCGCACCGCGACCGAGACTCAGGCTGCCAACCTTGACGGAGTACATGTCTGTTTCAACGGATGGACACGCCTAGATCTGCGTGGCCCTTAGTTCCATGTCCTGCTCCAGCGGCCTGGCGGTGCTTCGCTCCTGCTTAAACCGCAGCGCGGCCGCGATGAAGCTGGCAAACAGTGGATGAGGCTGCAGGGGCTTGGACTTAAACTCGGGATGGAACTGACAGCCGAGGAACCACGGGTGCCCGGGCAGCTCCATAATCTCCACAAAATTGCGGTCGGGCGAATTGCCCGAAAATCTCATGCCGTAGCTGGCCAAAATCTCCTCATACTCGCGGTTAAACTCATAGCGGTGACGGTGCCGCTCGGAGATCTCCCTCTTACCGTAGACGCGGTAGGCGAGCGAATCTTCATCCAATACGCAGGGGAATGCGCCTAAACGCATGTTTCCGCCCATAATATCCGTCCCCAACAGCTCGCGCAGCATGTAGAAGACACGGTGAGGTGCCGCCGGGTCGAATTCAGAGCTGTCCGCCTGGAGACCGCAGACATTGCGCGCAAACTCGATGACACCGCACTCCATGCCGAGACATATGCCGAAGAAGGGCATCTTGCGTGTTCGGGCAAATCGGATCGCGCGCAGCATGCCGTCGATCCCGCGCTTGCCGAAACCGCCCGGAACCAGGATCGCGTCGTAGGGCAAGAGCTGCTCCTCCAGAGTCTCATCCATGAGGCCTTCGGACTCGATCCACTTAACCCGCACACACAAGCGATTGGCCAGTCCGCCGTGATAAAGCGCCTCATTCAGGCTCTTGTAGGAGTCCTCATACTCTACATACTTGCCGACAATACCGACCCGAACCGTGTCCTCGGGGTGGTGATCGCGCTCCAGCAGTTCCTTCCAAGGATTCAGATCAGGCTCATGGCTGGGCAGGTTAAGATAGCGGACGATGGCGCCATCGAGTCCTTCACTGTGCAGCACGAGTGGAACTTCATAGATGTTCTTGACGTCGAGCGCCGTGATCACTTCCTTTTCGGACACGTTGCAGAAGAGTGCAATCTTGGCCTTGATGTCACGCGGCAGGAGGCGATCCGTGCGGCAGAGCAGTATGTCAGGCTGGATACCGATCTCCCTGAGCTCTTTGACGCTGTGCTGTGTGGGCTTGGTCTTCAGCTCTCCTGAAGTCGCGATAAAAGGCACAAGCGTCAGATGAATGAAGATCGAGTTCTCACGGCCGACTTCGTTTCGCAGCTGCCGGATCGACTCGAGGAACGGAAGGCTCTCGATATCACCCACGGTTCCGCCGATCTCGACGATGGCCGCGTCAACATCCTGAGCCACGCGCCGGATCGTGTTCTTGATCTCATTGGTTATGTGCGGGATCACCTGGACGGTCTTGCCGAGGAATTCCCCTTTGCGCTCCTTCTCGATGACGCCGAGATAGATTCTCCCGGTGGTCGAGTTGTTACGGAGTCTTTATCTATGACTACTTCGCTTTTCTGCAAGAAGTTTCAAGGCGATATCCTCTTCTATCTCATTGGTTGCGGCCGAAGGCCGCGGTAGGTGAAATAAACTGCAAAATCGCCGGAAACTACCTTCCTTCTGAAGGCAGGCAGCTTCCGATATGGGGACGTTGAACTAAACCGCTCCGCGGTAGCTGGTGCCCGCCGGCTGTCGTGTTTGTATCGACTGCTTGGCGCTGCCTCGGCTTGTCTCGTCGTTTTCCTTCCAGCCTCTGATGTCGTGCTCTGAGTTTTACGCGCCAGCCACCACTGCCGATTCAATCGGCAACGGTGATTTGGTACGGCCCCCTTCGAGAGCAAAATATTGGAAACGAAACCAGATTTTCCCTCGAAAGGAGCCTTCTATGACACCCCTACGTCAACGAATGATCGAAGACATGAGGGTGCGGAGCCTTTCCCCCAACACGCAGCAACTCTACGTCGATCGAGTTGCAAAGTTCGCGCAGTATTTCGGCAAATCGCCGGAACTGCTTGGGCCGGAAGATATCCGCACCTATCAAGTGTACCTCATTAATCAAAAACGCGCTTCCTCGTCCATGCTCCAGCAGACCGTGTGCGCCCTGCGTTTCCTCTACCGCAACACTTTGGGAAAGGACTGGGCGATCCGATCCATTCCCGCTCCGAAGCAAGCGAAGAAACTCCCGGTGGTGCTAAGCCAGGACGAGGTCTCGCGCTTCTTCGAGAGCCTTCCCAACCTCAAGCACCGGGCCTTTCTCATGACCGCCTATGCCACGGGCTTGCGGGTCTCCGAAGTGGCATCGCCACGAGTGACCGATATAGATTCCCAGCGCATGATGATCCGGATCGAACTGGGAAAGGGCTGGAAAGATCGCTATGTCATGCTCTCGCCGAACCTGCTCGAGGTTTTGCGCGCCTACTGGAAGGTGGCTCGTCCGAAGGACTGGCTCTTTCCGGGGCGCCCTCCTATCCGGCCTATCACACGAGAATGCATCCACCAGGTCTGTGTTAACCCAACTTCCGAATTCGGCGGAGCAGAATCCTTTGTTTATGCGGGTTTTGGAGTTTTTCCAGTCACTATGTTTCGAGCGTTGCAGGCATTTGCTTCAATCCAAATATGTTGTAGGGATAACTTTGCATCGGCACTATATACATTGTTTTATTTCATTCGGCAATAGGAAATATGATAACAAATTAGTCACTTTTTTAACCCGAAGTACATGGATACTGTAACCTGAATTGTGCACGCGGTGAGGGATTGGAAGGGGTTCTGACGCAAGAAAACCATTTGGGGACCCTGAAAAACTGGGGTAATAAGAGCCACCGCGTCAAAAATCGGTTGGATTCTTGCGAATCGCGCGAGTTCCTCACGTGCCGGAGCCCAGGGTCATCTACTCAAGGCAGCCGCTGTGATGCGCTGCTCCAAGGCCGGGATGCGGACGAGCCGCCTGTCTCTTGTGCTGAGCGACGCTGTTTCAGGATCTGCGCCAGTTTGCTTCGCGGTCGAGGGCTTGAGGCGATTCGCCGCATCGAGCCTCGCAAAGGCGGTTGGAAGATTCGCAAGCGATCGACACAGAATTTCGACATAGTCGAGGCAGTCCAGGTTTAGCGCCAAGGCAGCGGAGGGCGAAAGTCGTTCGAAGTCCTGGGTGAGGATCTTGCGGCCGCCGCGGCGGCGCTCGCCATGCTTCAGAGAGCCAAACCACGACTCCAGGATGTTGTTCGTGCGATCGACCAGACGGATGCCGCCGCCGCACTCGTGCGGGATCGGAATGACGTGCCCCCAGAGATGGGGACCATGACGATCCAGGTGTGACAGGATCAGGTCGATGGCCGTGCGCAGATCCTTGGCGGGGCCGCGCTCGGGTCGGCGCTTCCTCAGTGACGTGGTGAGGTTTTCTACGGCGGATCGGATGTCGTTCAGTTTCCCGGCCTCCCGCTCGGAACCGGCTCCGGGAGCTTTGTCCTTCTCCTCGAGGCGGAGGGCGCGGCGAAGCTCGGCAAAAAGCTTCGCGCGCCGGTCGAGTGCCGCGCCGACCGGGTGGAAGCGCGGGATATCGCATCGCACCGGACGCAGGATGCCATGCAGCTTCGCGAGTGCTTTTCTGACCTTGGCATCCTCGGGAGGTTCTCGCAAGAAAGCCTCGGTTGCCCAGGATACGCCAAGGCAGCGATCGTACAGATCCCGGTAGGGAAGATCAAACGGGAAGCCCTGATCGGAGCCGTCCGCCCGATAATCCAGTATCCACTGAGCCAGGCTTTGGACAATGGTCATGCCAGCCGTACCTTCGGGAATCCGCCGGTTCTGGCCCGATTCGGCAAGCCAGAGACGAAGACCATCCCGACCCTGATCGATCCCCTTTCCCAGGCTGCGGCCCTGTTGCCGACTGAAGGCACGAAGCTGCTGCAGCAGACCGGCTTTGCGGAACAGATCGCATAGATTATTGTGCCCTTCTTCGAGCAGGTCTTCGCCGATGTCCGAAAGGAAGTGAAGATGGCAGGCCAGGACCGGAATCGGGCGCTCCAGCGATTGCACGAATTCGTCGGCCGCGTCCCTCATGGCGCCGCCCAGATCGCGCATGATGGCGCGGGGTGTCCCGAACGATGCCGCAATGCTCCGGATGGCAGGAAGGATGAACTCGGCCCGCTCGGTCGGCAGCTTCCAGGCGCCCAGGACCCAGCGGCGCCAGCCGGAAAACGCCATCAGCATCGTACGCCTCCCATCTTCTCCAGTAGCGTCGATATGGAGCGGATATCCGCCGTCACGTTCCATTGCAGCCCGCAACGCCGGAGCCCGGCTCGCGTGCAAGGCCTCGAGGTGTTCGAGAAAGCGGTCAGCAAGCGCGCTGACTTGGCCGCTCGAAAGGCCGATGCCGTACCGTTGCGCCAGTTCACTGCGAATCTCCTCCCGCTGGCGGTGGTGAAGGAAACGCTCGATTCCGAAATGAACCTCCAGGTCGTAGCCATGGACCTTGCCCGGAGAGACTCTGAGCAACAATGCTTCGGACCGTCCCGTCACCAGTTCTCCCGACGGTTTTCGACAGCGGGCCTTGCACACGTGAATGGTCTCGTGGGCGATGAAATCCCCGTGTTCCAGCGTGACGACCCGATGCTCGACGGACTTCTGGACTTCGGTCGGCCCACCGCATCGATGACAAGGTCGTTCCGAAGGCTCCAGCTCGGCCCTGATCCCGGCGGCACCGAAGATCCGATGCCGCCAGTCCTCTTCCACACGGTTCAACTGCAGCCTCACCGCCGCGATCGCCGTAAAACGGGCTTTTTTTTACCCAGCTCGTAATGTGCCCACACCGCCTCGACCTGTTCCGGAGTGATCGCCTTCCCCTGCGCACGCATCAGCGCGGCAACTGCCGCAACGTCGGGCTCGGGGGAATGAATCACGGCCAGCAGGACCTCGATGACGACGGCCGGATCCGGCAACGGACCCGGCGGAGGCGGCGGTTCTGCAATCAGACGCTGCCTTGCGGCAATCTGGGCCTCGGCCGCCGTCGGTTCGGCGCTGACGTACAGGTAGAGCTGCTCAATCTCGGCGCGGCCGATCTCGCGTGCCGCCACCATGTCATGGAGCGTGTCATAAACACGGAGCCTGAGACGATCCCGAAGCTCCGGGTGGGTATGGCCCGCCAGCGCCTGGTTGACCAGATGAACGACCGTATTTCGCAAGGTCCGGTGTCTCGAAAAGAGCACGCCCGAGTGCGCCCAGAGGCCGTCTGCGTCGAAAGACGGGGTCCGGGCCAGTGTGTAGTACTTGCCCGCGTGGCTGTAGCTGCTGAGGTATCCCATCCTGCCGAGGATTCGGAAGACAGTCCGGCCGGAAAGGTGGAGCGCGCGTCGCAGTTCATCGAGCCGGGCGATCGGACGGTGGCGGAAGAAGTGCTCGAGTTTCGTGACATGGAGGTTTTTGGAAGAGTCTGTCATAGTTACGACTGATAATATCACAAACAGTCATAATTATGACAGATTTGACCTCATCCCATTGCAAACAAGGCTGAAAAACTCAGGAAATGCAAAACAGGGATACATCGCGTGGCAGAATTACGACTCAGACGACAGCACGAAGTTGCTGGAAATTAGAGACTTACAAAATCCAACCGAGTTTTGACGCCGTGGAAAAAGAGAGTTTGCGAAGACTTTTCTTTTGATCCCAGGAGGTCACCCAAATGGTTACGAACAGAAAACAACATAGCTCTGAAAGCCGCGTCAAACAAGCCTTGAATGAGGTTGACTCGAACCCAAGTAAAATCGGAGCTTCCACGTCGTATGACTTCTCCGGGAAGAACCTGACTCCCTATGGCGGCCTCCTGCCGGTGGCCACGATGCTTGAGAAAATCGGTTTCCAAAAGCTGGTCGAAGATACTCTGACGGTGGAGAGAACCACAAAGGCAATGTCGACGTACCAATTCATCCTGGCGATCTTGCTGGGCATGTATGTTGGCTTTGCCCGGCTCAATCAGCTGCGCTACATTGCTCGGGATGCGCTCTTGGTCGGGATCGTGAAAGTTACGCAATTGCCGCCGCAATGCACGCTCTGGCGTTTTCTCAATTCGCTGCATGTAGGCATCG
>JBEKYG010000194.1:0-7957 GCA_049511215.1 Acidobacteriota bacterium
TATATGGTTTAGGTTTAGGTCGATTGAGCTGCAACACCGCCTTAAGGAGGCAATCATGGCTAGTGCTACTGAGGGATTGAAGCCTGAACTGGTATGGAAATATTTCGAGGAGATCGCACGCATTCCGCGCTGTTCCGGCAATGAAGCGGCAATCAGCAAATACGTCGCGGCAACTGCGCAGCGGCTCGGACTGGCCGTCAAGGTTGACGAAGTGGGGAACGTGGTGGCCCGCAAACCCGCATCGCCAGGCCGTGAGCATGTCCGCAATGTCGTCCTGCAGGGTCACCTCGACATGGTGGGGGAAAAGAACAAGGACAAGGCACACGATTTCAACAAAGATCCTATCGAGCTCGTGCGCAAAGACAACCTGATCATGGCCAACGGCACCACGTTAGGCGCGGATAACGGCATTGCCGTGGCCACCAACCTGGCGATCATGGAAGACAAGTCCCTGGAACACGGGCCGCTGGAATTCCTCTTCACGGTCGATGAAGAGAGGGGGTTGACGGGGGCCAAAAGCATCAGCAGCGATTCCCTGGAAAGCAAAATCCTGATGAATCTCGATTCCGAGGAGGAAGGTGAACTCTACGTCGGCTGTGCCGGAGGGCGTGACACCGTCGGCACTTGGAAGGCGGATTTCGATGATTCCCCCGCACAGGCAGGGGCAGCCATGCTGAAGGTGGCCGGATTGCGCGGCGGCCACTCCGGAATCGAGATCGACAAAGGTAGGGGAAATGCCCTCAAGATCATCAATCGAGTGCTGATGGCACTCACTCCGCTCGGAGCCCGGTTGTCCGGCATCGAGGGCGGAAATAAGCGCAATGCCATACCCCGCGAAGCTGACGCCAAGCTGTTCATTCCCAGGAAAGCATGGGAGCAGGCAGCCTCTGTGGTCGCCCAATTCAATGCCACCATCAAGGCCGAATTCGCCACGGTGGAGCCGGGCCTCGCGATCACTCTCGTCGAGATAAAAGGCGCGAGAAAGGGCAAAGTGGTGAAGAACGCGCTTCAAAAAAAGCTTTGCAAAACCATTTCCGCGCTTCCCCATGGCGTGATAAAGATGAGTCCGGACATCTCAGGCCTGGTTCAAACCTCAACCAATGTTGCCATTGTCTCAACCGGCAAGAAGTCTATCTCCATAGCCACAAGCCAGCGCAGTTCTGTTGCTTCCGAGATCGATGAAATCTGCCAGATGGTGGCGAATGTCTTCGAGCTTGGCGGAGCCGAGTTCGAAACTTCGGATGGTTACCCGGGCTGGAAACCCAATCTGGACTCCGAGATCCTGAAGATCGCCAAAGCAACCTATCAGTCTCTGTATGGCAAGGAACCGGAGGTTAAAGCCATCCATGCCGGATTGGAATGCGGCATCATCGGCGAGAGGTTTCCCGGCATGGATATGGTCTCGTTCGGGCCGACGCTCCAGGGAGTGCATTCCCCGGATGAGAAACTCTACATCGACACCGTGGTGAAATTCTGGAATTACCTGCTCGCGATTCTCAAAAACGTGAACTGATCCAATTAACGTACTGGGTACTGAGTTTGTTGCTCAGTACCCAGTTCTGAATCGTGATTAGCCCATGGAAGCCTCGCCAGAGGTCCGACAAAAACTGGTTCTTGTTCTTGGCGATCTCGTTTGCCGCTGCATCGAAGATGCCCGCAAGATCCCATACATCCTCGATCAGCAGCAGGTTGTGGAGATCCTGGTCGGAAACCCCGCCTTTTTCGCGGAGTTGGTCCGGGATGAGCACCACGACCACACAGAATTCTCCCATGACCGGCTCACGGCGAAGCTTGATGCCGTGACGGAGCTGGGACAGTTCGAAGCGCTGGACGCCTTTGATATGTCCTTTTCCAGCCCAATTAACTCCAACGCCGACCTCGACCCTCTCCTGGATGTAATTAACCAGCTCTCCCGAACCTTTGTGGTCTACATCGGAAACATGGTCACCATCTTCGAGAAGGAATTTCAACTGTTCATGGAAAAGCTGCGCCAATCCTTGCAGAAGGCCGGGGTGGCCCTGCGGGCAACGGAACTCACCCCGAGTGATATGGAGGGACTGGAGAAAAAGGCGAATGCATATTTGCACGCAGGCCAGTTCCTGCAGGCATTTTCATTCGGCCAGCTGCTCATTTCCGACGTAATATCCAAAGAGCTCATCAGTCTTCCCCCCTCGGACTACACGCTGAATCAGAAGCTGGTAGAGCGCGCCATGAGCGAGACAACCTTGAGCGCGCCAATGATAGAATTTGTCCTGAGGGCCTGTTACGTCAGCCAGGGCAGCTGGCAGGACCTCTTTGCCACGCTCGTTGACCTCGTCGGCACGGAGCCGGGGAAATGCCACAGATCCATGCTCGTCAACCGGATTGAGCAGGATGGCATCTTCTGCTGCAATTTGCTTTGTGAGTCTTTCTCCAATCTCAAAAAATGGACCTCTGCCGAAAGGAGGACAGCGATCGAGAGAAGGCTCGAAGGATGGGAACGAAAACCCGGGGCCTAGGAGCACGTCCGAGAGTTAGGACGGGCTCCTAGGCTGGTTTCACCAAATCTGTAAGGTTGAAATCCTTCATTTCGATCACACCCTTGATACCCATCCTGGCGCAGGCGCCATCGTATATTTGTTTGACCGCTTTCTTCGCCTGTTGCAATTCGAGCAGCCGTTCTTTAACTCTGGCCAGTTCAGCATTGATTTCCCTGTCAAGCTGCTCTAGTTCATCCTTGGCCATTTGACGCGCATTCTCAAATTTTTGTTTTTGCTGTTCCGTCAACATGGATGTTTCACCTTTCAATTTCGGCTACTTAAATACAATGGAAACCTGGGTCGAGCTGGACACGTTGACCCCGTTCAGGGTGGCCGGCTTGAATCGCCACCGCAGCACCGCAGTTGCAGCTTCAGGACATAAAATGAGAGGTCCGCTCGCCGGAGTAACCTTGACGACTTTCCCCTGTTCATCGATCAGGACATCGAGGACGACGGTGCCCGTAGTGCGTGACTTCCTTGCTATCTCCGGATACACCGGAAGAACCCGCGAAATCACGGCCGCAGGAGTTGCATTGCTGGGCATCGGAGGAGCCTGGAGAGCCGGTTTGCTAACGGGGGGTAGACTACCTAGATCCACGGCATCCTTGGGAATGAGTTGTGCCAAAGTCGAGGCTGGGGCCGTTTGTGTTTGAAACGACGGCACAGAAGACGCGCTCCCCGGAGTATGCGACGGTGGATTGGCCGCGGAGCTATCGGCGGCAGGGACCACTGTTGGGGCTGATTTTTCAATGATACCGGAAGGCGCAACTACCGCGGCGCCAGGACTCGAATTGACCGGAGAAGCCGTCGAATCAGTCATAGCAGGTTTCCCCCCTCTGCGCGGGGCCGCGGTATCGAGGCTGTTGCCGGCATTAGAAACTGGCGGAGTGCCGGCACTGGCAGCGGAAGGAGCTTTCTGTTCATGAGTATGATTGGCTTCCGTTCCTGGATTCGGCGAATCTTGGGTGGGTAGTGCGGTTCCTTCCCTGGCGTGGATGGTTTGCGGCATCGCGGGACCCGGCTTTTGAATCATTGCCGGTGCGGAGCTTTTGGAACCTGCAAAATAGACGATTCCAGTTGCTGCCAGCAAGCAGAGGAATGCAATGGCAACCGCCAGCATCTGCATGTTCCAGGGCGGCCTTCGCTCCGGAATAGAGAATACCGATATTTGATCCCTCGCGCTCGTTTCGGCGGTCGCGACGACACGGTCAGGATTCGGCGACTTAGGGTGTGTTTCCTGTACTAGCGGCAACTGGGGTGAACTTTGAACTGTCTCAGTCGGAGCTGTCTCCCGCAACCAAGCAACCTTGCTTCGAGGCATGTCTGAAGCTTGTTGCTTCGGAGCGTTCTCCACCGGCCGGAGATTTGCGCTCCCTTTTTCCACCGAGTCAATCTCGCTGAGTGTCGTGCTGCAACGCGGATCCAGTTGCGGCCGTGCGTCCTTTGCTTCGCCCTGCAGGACTTCCTTCTGATTGCCAAAAATATTTGAGAACAGACGATCCAAATCGTCGAGCCCGGGATCCTGGCCGGCCGCCATCGCGTCGGAAACAGTGATGGACTCTTTGAGAAGGCTGTCTACCAGCAGGTCCACATCGTTTCGCTGAACCACAGGATCATCCGTGGAATTGGTTGAACCGGCGATCTCCTTATCGAGAAACTCCAAAACGGTCGCCTCATAGGTGTCGCCTTCGTTTTTGAACTCCTCAGCTTTCCGGTCATCGCTGCCCATGTTTCTTACCTCCACTCCAAACGCGCCGGGTCGACCATAGGCAGGCGCGTTTTCGTAAGACTTCCGAGTTCGTAGCTCAGGTTGCCCGGCGGCGCTTTGGGTCCCCCACAGGCAGAAGTGAGGATACCCCCAAGAACAGATGCACGACTGCCGCCCTCAGCAGGCAAGCCTCACAGCACTCATCAGGATTTGCCTCTGATGCTTATTTATCGGCAAAAACATCAAAGAATTCACACCTGTTTAACCCGCATTATTCATGAAGCTTCTACTGCGGCCGCAGTAGAAGCTTCATGAATAATGCGGGTTAAGTACACGGGCAGAAAGCCAGGGATCGCTATTCGCTCCCCCAAGCTTTACAATAATAGGCAATGCCTGGACGCAGGCGTCGGAGCGTCCGATCAGGCGATAGCATGTGCCGGGTGGCTGACGCGGCCTGAATGATCGGCGCCCGTGCGGGGCCATCTTATGGAACCTTCAGAAACCGAGACTTATGTAAAAGATGGTGACGTGACGACAGTCACAAGGGCCAGGGCAGTCCTCTCCGGAGAGAGCCGCAGGCGCGGGCTTGCCCGTCTTTGGCCATTTCTCGGCCCTGCATTTATTGCCAGCATCGCCTACGTCGATCCAGGAAATTTTGCCACCAACATCGATGGCGGTGCAAAATTCGGGTACACGTTGCTGTGGGTAGTCGTTGCCAGCAACCTTATGGCCATCCTGGTCCAGACACTCTCGGCTAAGCTCGGCATCGCTACCGGCCACAACCTGGGAGAGCTGTGTCGCCTTCAATTCCGGCGGTCCCTGGTATGGACGATGTGGGTCGTCATGGAACTGGTCGCCATGGCGACCGATCTCGCCGAATTCATCGGAGCCGCGCTGGGTTTTAGCCTTCTGTTCGGCATGCCGCTCTGGCTCGCGGGCATCCCGACGATCCTGGTCACATTCCTCGTTCTGGCGCTGCAGGCCCGTGGATTTCGGCCCCTGGAGGCCGTGATCAGCGGCATGCTGGGTGTGATCGCGCTGTGCTACATGCTGGAAACCTTGCTTTACAGGCCTGACTGGCATGCCGTGGCCTACCATGCTTTTATTCCGCAGTTCGCCGGAACGGAAAGCGTCCTGCTGGCAACCGGCATTTTGGGTGCCACCATCATGCCGCACGTGATCTTTCTGCACTCCTCGCTTACCCAAGGCCGGATCCGGGTGCATGACCCGAAACAGCGGCGGCGTCTCCTGGCATTCGAGGTTGCCGATGTCAGCATTGCCATGAGCGTCGCGGGATTCGCCAATGCTGCCATGTTGGTGATGGCGGCGGGCACATTTCATCGCTTTGGTCTCAGCCGGGTGGGATCGCTCGAAGATGCCTATCTCACGCTACAGCCCCTTCTGGGGCGGGCCGCGGGTTGGATCTTCGCGGTCTCGCTTCTTGCCTCGGGGCTCGCATCTACCACGGTCGGAACAATGGCCGGGCAAGTGATCATGCAGGGATTCATTAAGCGCCGCATCCCCATTTGGGTGCGACGCCTGGTGACCATCCTGCCGTCAATGATCGTGATCTCGATTGGTCTCGACCCAACCAGAACGCTGGTGATCAGCCAGGTAATTCTGAGCTTCGGTCTGCCTTTCGCCCTGGTTCCACTCATTCTCTTTTCGCAGCGGCGCGATCTGATGGGCGATTTGGTAAATCGCCGGACGACTACTCTGGCCGCCTGGGCGGTCGCGGGGCTGGTCATGGCACTGAACCTTCTTCTTTTGTATCTAACTGCATTTCGGAGCTAACGCATGTTTCTACACATCCTGGTTCCTCTGGATGGTTCCAAGCTGGCAGAAACCGCGCTGCCGGCAGCCAAATTTCTCGCCGGTGCGCTCGGGGCTAGAGTGACGCTGGTCCACGTAGTCGAAGAGGACGCGCCCCCTACAATCCATGGTGAGCGACATCTGAGAAGCCGGGAGGAGGCTGAAGCCTACTTGGATGGCATCAGCGCGTTAGCTGGTTCGCCGGAATCGGTGGTTGACTGCCATGTGCACGCCGCGGGCAAGGACAATGTCGTGCGGTCCATCGTAGCCCATCAGGCCGAGCTCGCCCCGGATCTGATCGTCATGTGCACGCACGGACGCGGCGGCCTCAAGCGGATCATCATCGGCAGCATCGCGCAGCAGGTTGTAGCCTCCGGCCATACACCAGTACTGCTGATACGCCCCGATGGGTACGGGCATGATTCGTCCTTTTCAATCAAGACACTTCTGGTACCCGTCGACGGGGAGCAAGCTCACGAACAGGGACTCGAGGTGGCGCTCGAGCTCGCCCGAGCTATCGGGGCCCGGTTGCAGCTGTTGTCCGTCATGCCCACCATGGGCACACTGGCCGGGCGTGACGCCACCATGGGAAGATTCATGCCTGGCACAACTCAGGCAATGCTCGAGCTTGCGGAAACGGATCTCAAATCCTACCTGGTACAGCAGGTGACCCGGCTTCAAAGGGCGGGCGTGCCAACCTCAGCCGAACTCCATCACGGCGACACGGCACCCATGATCGCGGAGGTTGCCGAGACTCTCGATGCCGGCATGGTGGTGCTCGCCACCCACGGCAAGGCCGGAAACGAAGCCTTCTGGACCAACAGCGTGGCGGCTAGAGTCCAGGCGCAAACCAAGCGGCCGCTCCTCTTGGTTCCAGTCAAGGAAACACAGGAATCGAGCCTTTGATTCCTGGTTTGGATTGGGGATGAAATCCGCAATCCTGGATCAGTTGGAATCAGGACAAATCGGCGACGTGCTCTTCTTCCACCACGAGGCCATCGAAAAGGTGAATCGTGCGCTCTGCATGCAGCGCATAACGCGGATCATGGGTGACCATGCATATGGTCGCGCCCTCTTTATGGAGATTGCTCATCAACTCCATCACAGCTTCTCCGTTCTTGGAGTCGAGATTCCCCGTAGGCTCGTCAGCCAGAAGGATCAAGGGGCTGCCAACCAGCGCCCTGGCCACAGCAACGCGCTGCTGTTGGCCGCCCGACAGCTGGCTGGGAAGATGCTTCGCACGATGAGCCATTTCCACCTTCTCCAGTGCCTCGTTGGCGCGGATCTTTCGTTCTGAGGATTTCATGCCGCGATAGGTCAGCGGCAGCTCGACGTTCTCGAAGACGGTGAGATCACCGATCAGATTGAAGCTCTGGAAGACAAAGCCGATCTGCCGGTTGCGAATGCGCGCGCGCTCGGAAGCATTGAGCTTTTCCACCGGCTTGTTGTCGAGTTGATAGACTCCATCGGTGGGAGAATCTAGGAGGCCGAGGATCGACAGCAGCGTTGACTTCCCGCAGCCTGAAGGACCGGAGATGCACACATACTCGCCTTTTCGGATATCCAGATGAATGCCGGCCAGAGCATGAGTCTCAACTTCCTCAGTGAAAAAGATCTTCTTGACACCTTCGAGGTGAATGAGGGAATTATCTGTTTCAGTCATCATATCTCCTTCGCCAACAGCGCGTTATCATCCTTGAGCTGCCGACACTTGCAGTTTGAAATTGCCCGAAGCCGCGGCCGTCCCCAAACGCGCTACAAGAGGCTTGGAAGGCATGCTCCAGTGTTCTCAGTTCAATCGGATACGATCAAAAGCATCATAGGTAGACATGTCGGAGAGAATCACCTGATCGCCAGGGTTGAGACCGCCGAGAATTTCAACCGTGCTCACGGAAACCCGGCCGATTTTGACCTGAAC
>JBEKYG010000195.1:0-7922 GCA_049511215.1 Acidobacteriota bacterium
AGCGATCTGGTCCGGAACGGTGAAGACGACATGAAAATAGGAAACCGGCAAGAGCTGGGCGCTGTGCTTGGCCAGCCATTTGGCCCGGGCCAGGGATTGGCACTTGTTACAGTGGCGATTGGCGCAGGAGTTGTAACTGATCCTCCGATGACCGCAGCGATCACACTTATCCACATGCCCGCCGAGAACCGCCGTGCGGCAGATCTCGATGGCGCGCATGACCCGCCGCTGTGTGGAACTCATAGCGTGGCCATGAGCCTCCCGATAGGCCGGGCCATGAATGCGAAAAATTTCCGCGACTTCGAGCGCAGGCCTGCGCATAGACCGCTGCCTTCCCGCCAGGCACGCTTTAGGAACGAACCGGCTCTGCGTTCTTAATCTTCTGGATCTCGGCTACGGCCTTCGGAATCAGGTCAAGCGGGCTGGAGGTAGAACAAATGGTTTCCCGGGAGACGTGGGTGTACCGTGCCGTCGTCCGCAGGCTGCGATGGCCAAGCAGGATCTGGATGACGCGGATGTTAGCGCCGGCTTCCAGGAGATGGGTGGCAAAGGAATGGCGCAACGCCCGCATCGTCGCTCTCTTGGTCAGGCCGGCGGCGGCACTGGCTTTGACGCAGACTTGGTGGACCCTCTTGGCGGTGAGATGCGTCCCCGCACGCTGGCCGGGAAAGAGCCAGTCGGCGGGACGCGCCGTCTTCCAATAGGCGCGCAAAAGCGCCAGCAGGTTGGGCGAGAGCATGACATAGCGGTCTTATGTGCCGTGAAAGGTTATGTTCCGAGAACCACACTCCACATCGAAGGGTATGGCTGTTGACAGGCGTTGCTCTTATAGCATTCCCTGGACAACTGCACATAACGATGATGTCCTTCTGGGGTCAAGATGCATTTTGCATTTCACCCAAGGAGGACACCATGCTGGAAAGCTATTTCAAACAGAACCACACCTTGCAGCGACTACGTGCCGAGCCAACCGGTCGATACATGGACGATTTCGCCAACGCGCTTCACAAAAAAGGTTACGGCATATGGGCCGCTCAGGGATACCTGCGTGCGACCGCGCATTTGGGCGCCTGGATGAACCGGCGGGGCTTTGCCGTGCCGCAACTGGACGAAGACCTGATCGCAGGATTTGCTGGTCACCTGCCTTCATGCCGTTGCCTGGGCCAGAACCGAGGCATCTACGATGATGCGGTGATCGGGGCTCGCCACTTCCTCGATCATTTACGAGACAACGGAGTGGTACCTGCCTGTACACCCCCTGAGAAGCCACGGTTGCCAACCATTCTCGATGGATTTGAGCGGTGGATGCGCCATCATCGGGGGGTAACCGAGTCGACCCTGACGGCCTACCGATTGATACTCATCAGGCTACTTGACGCTGTGGGAGAAGCACCCGGTGGCCATAACGCTCATAGCCTGCGGCGCGGCGTGGAAATGCAGACGAGTTGCTGCGGACGGAGTAGGGCTAAGTTGGTCATCACAACCGTCCGGATGTTTCTGCGTTACCTCGTAGTACACAACCTCTGTGATCCGACCCTGGTAGATGCTCTGCCAACCATCGCTCATTGGAAGCGTGCGTCGTGCCCGGCCTATCTCTCGAAAGAGGAGGTAGAGAAACTCATTGTCGCCTGTAATCCAGTGACTGCCAAGGGGGCACGAGATAGGGCTGTGCTTCTTCTGTTGGTTCGCTTGGGATTGCGCGCGGGTGATATCGTACATCTGCGTCAGGGAGCCATCGATTGGGAGCACGGCACCCTGCTGGTATCTGGAAAAGGGCGCCGACAATGCCTGCTCCCGTTGCCTCAGGAGGTGGGAGATGCCATTCTGAACCACCTTGAGCACGGGCGCCCTGACGTCTGCGATGAACATGTCTTTCTCCGCGTGAACGCGCCCTTCATCCCATTGGCCAGTAGTTCGGCAGTGTCTTCTCTGGTCAACCGTGCCGCGCGGCGAGCCAACCTCTCAGCGTGCCCTATGGGCGCTCATATTCTGCGCCACACGGCGGCTACCGTGATGCTCCGACAGGGAGCGTCGTTACAAACTATTGGGAGTATCCTGCGTCACCAAAGTATCGACACCACCGTCCTCTACGCCAAGGTCGATGTGGAGATGCTGTCGCAGATTGCTCAGCCGTGGCCGGGGGAGGTGGCGCCATGCTGATCCAGGCGGTCAACAGCTATCTAAAGTTGCGAAGGGCGGCCGGTTTCCAACTCCGGGATACCGAGGCGTTGCTCAAGGAGTTTGCGTGTTTCGCAACCGAAAGAGGTGAGATCCATATCAAAGTCAACACCGCGCTCGCATGGGCCGGACGCGCGAGTTCCCTGAGACAGCGAGCGCGACGGCTGAGCTGCCTTATCCTCTTTGCACGCTATCTCCGAGCTGAGGATGCCGGCCATCAAGTTCCCCCAGAAGGGGTCTTTGCTCATCACCCGCGTTCACGCCGGCTTCCCCATATTTTCACACCGGCCCAAATCGCCCAAATTGTCGCGGAGGCGAAGCGGCTCCGGCCAACACAATCCCTGAGGCCGCATACTTATCACACGCTCTTTGGTCTGCTGGCGGCCTGCGGGCTACGGATCTCCGAGGCGCTGGCGCTCCGAATCGATGACATCCGTTCTGACGGACTGTACATCCGCGACACAAAGTGTCGAAAAAGTCGACTTGTGCCACTTCATCCCACGACGGCAAGGCAACTGGCCTTGTACCTGCATCGTCGCCAACAACTGGCAGGTGCAGAGACACGTGTGTTTGTCTCTCTGCGACGCAAGTCTCTGCACTATGCGACCGTGAATAAGACCTTTCTTTTTCTCCTGCGCAGCCTCGGCCTGCGTCCAGGGCCAGGTGAGCCCGGCCCACGATTGCATGACCTGAGACATACCTTCGCCGTCCGAGCGCTGGAGAGCAGCCCGGATGGGCGCACGAGAATCTCCAAGCACATGCTGGCCCTCAGCACCTATCTGGGGCACGCGCACATCACGGATACCTATTGGTACCTGCAGACCACTCCGCATCTAATGACTGATATCGCCGATCTCTGCGAAGCCTATCTGAAAGGAGAACAACCGTGACTCCGATCGCCCCGCATATCACCGCCTACTTGCGCGAGAGATTACCCAACGAACGAAGGGCCAGCCCCCATACCAGCGATACCTACGCTTATGCCTTTCAGCTGCTCTTTGAGTTTGCCAGCCAGCGGCTGGGTTGCTCGCCGGCGGCGCTCCAGTTGGAGCAACTCGATGCGCCGCTGGTGTTGGCCTTCCTCGAGCATCTCCAGACGGACCGGAGTAACAGCCCTTCCACCCGAAACGCACGTCTGGCTGCCATCAAGTCATTCATGCGCTTCCTCGAGCACCGTGTGCCATCGGCCTTGGAACAATTGCGTCGAGTGCTGTCCATTCCGTTTCAAAAGACCGACATCCATTTGGTGCGACACCTCACTCAAGCGGAGATGCAAGCCATACTCGATGCCCCCGAGCCCAGCATCCGTGGCGGCGTGCGGGATCGCGCAATGCTTCACTTGGCGTTCACCGCCGGCCTTCGGGTCTCGGAATTAGTGGGACTCCGAGTCGGCGATGCGACGTTTCGTGCAGGCTACGTGGATATCCGAGTGATGGGGAAAGGGAGGAAGGAGCGTGTCCTTACGCTCTGGAAAGTCGTCGCAGGCAGCCTCCGAGCATGGCTTGCAATCCGCGGAGAAGCTAGTGTCCCCGAACTGTTCCTCAATGCCCGCGCACAGTCCCTTACTCGCTCTGGCTTCAAGCATATTCTCAACAAGCACGTCCCTATGGCCAGCCAAAAGTGTCCTTCCCTGAGAGCCAAACGAGTCTCGCCACACGTTCTGCGCCACACTTGTGCCTTAAATACGTTGCGGGCAACCGGCGACATCCGCAAGGTTGCCCTCTGGCTCGGCCACGAAAGCATTCAGACCACTGAGGCATACCTGCGCGCGGACCCCTCGGAGAAGCATGAAATGCTCGAGGTCGTCGTGCCTCCGACGCTCAAACGAGGCTCTTTCCGACCGGCAGACAAGCTCATCGCTTCACTCAGAGGCAAATAGTTATGTGCCATATTATTTCTCCCACCCGCGGGCCTCCGTAGATTACGACTTGAGTCCAGAGCACATAACCTTTCACGGCACATAAGACCGCTATGTCATGCTCTCGCCCAACCTGCTGGAGCTTTTACGCGCCTATTGGAAGACGGCGCGTCCCGCCGACTGGCTCTTTCCCGGCCAGCGTGCGGGGACGCATCTCACCGCCAAGAGGGTCCACCAAGTCTGTGTCAAAGCCAGTGCCGCCGCCGGCCTGACCAAGAGAGCGACGGTGCGGGCGTTGCGGCATTCCTTTGCCACCCATCTCCTGGAAGCTGGCGCTAACATCCGCGTCATCCAGATCCTGCTTGGCCATCGCAGCCTGCGCACGACGGCCCGGTACACGCACGTCTCCCGGGAAACCATTTGTTCTACCTCCAGCCCGCTTGACCAGCTGTCGAAGACGGTAGCCGAGATCCAGAAACTCAAGAACGCAGAGCCGGTTCGTTCCTAAAGCGCGCCTGGCGGGAAGGCAGCGGTCTATGGGCAGGCCTGCGCTGGAAGTCGCGGACATTTTTCGCATTCATGGCCCGGCCTATCGAGAGGCTTATGGCCACACCATGAGCTCGGCACAGCGGCGGGTCATGCGCGCCATCGAGATCTGCCGCACGGCGGTTCTCGGCGGGCATGTGGATAAGTGTGATCGCTGCGGTCATCGGAGGATCAGTTACAACTCCTGCGCCAATCGGCACTGCAACAAGTGTCAATCCCTGCCCCGGGCGAAATGGCTGGCAAAGCACAACGCCCAGCTCTTGCCGGTTTCCTATTTTCACGTTGTCTTCACCGTTCCGGTCCAGATCGCTGCCATCGCCCTGCAAAACAAGAAAGTCGTCTACAGCATTCTGTTTCGCGCCGCGGCCGCAACCCTGCGCCGGATCGCCGCCGACCCCAAGCATTTGGGTGCCAAGATCGGCTTTCTAGCCGTGCTCCACACTTGGGGGCAAAACTTGCTGCACCATCCCCATGTCCACTGCGTCGTCCCCGGGGGCGGCCTGTCACCCGACGGCCGCCGCTGGATCGCCTGTCGCAAGGGCTTCTTCCTTCCCGTGCGCGTCCTTTCGCGCCTTTTCCGCGGCCTGTTCCTTTACGGTCTCGAGGATGCCTACGCCGCCGGCAAGCTCCGATTCCATGGATCCCTTCAGCCGCCGGCTGATCCTGAAAGCTTCAAAACCCTGCTCAGATCCTGCCGCAAGATCGAATGGGTGGTCTACTCGAAGCCGCCCTTTGGCGGCCCCGATAAAGTCCTGGACTATCTCGGCCGCTATACGCACCGGGTCGCCATATCCAATGACCGTCTGGTCCGCCTCCAGGATGGCAAGGTCACATTCCGCTGGAAAGATTATCGGCAGGGAAACAAACAGAAGCTGATGACTCTCAAGGCCGAGGAGTTCATTCGCCGCTTCCTGCTCCATGTCCTGCCCAGGGGATTCGTGCGCATCCGGCATTTTGGATTTCAGGCCAATTGCCACCGCGAAACCAAACTTGTCTTGTGCCGGGAACTCCTTGGCGTTCCCCAGGCAGACCCACAGCAGTCCTCTACGCCGGACGACTGGAAGACACTCTACGAAAAGCTGACCGGCGAGTCGCTCACTCTTTGTCCTGCCTGCCACCAGGGGCGTATGGTCACGGTCGAGATCCTGCCGCCTCAAAAACAGCCCCAGGGGATCGATTCGTCATGATGAACTGTTGCTCGCGGTTGACTGCTTCCAATCTTCTCGTCCACACATTGCTCCGCTCAAGGTCTGTCCTCATCATGCCTTCGGTGGCTGATTTCGACAGCTCCAGCATTCCAGATGCCGGCGAAACCTCACATGATTCGACCGCTCAAGACCAGATTTACCAATACGGCGGATTTCGCCACCCCTCCTCGAGTGGTCGCGAATCGTCGTTTCTCCTTCCCGGATTGAAACAATCCACATAGACTGGAGATCGGTTTCGTCCAAAAGAATCTTTCCGAAGTCTCGCGAAGCGGATTGGCCTCAGGACACGTCTTTTGCCTGTCGCGAGACTTCAGAAAGATCTCTCTGCATTATCAGAAACGGCAGAGGGTGCAGCACGGAGGGGAACCAGAACCAAAACGGCAACTTGTCCTTCCTATCCGTCCTATTAGGAATTGGCGACAAAGCCGCTGCGTCCCGGGAATAAGGTGGCGGCATTTTCGTTTCCGCAGGTGTATGCATTTTAGATACAGTGCCTATCAGCCGTATGCACAAGGGCCGAATTTGATAATTGCAGTCGATTTGCCCTATCGGCGTCTGGCCCGAACCTGCTCAAGAGCCGGAGGTGCATATGCGAGATATACACCCGGCAGCGCGCCCGCGCTCCAGCCCTGACCAGATATTAATGCAAGCCTTTATTTTTCAGCTCACTATAGGGAACTCACCTTCTCGTGTGTTGATTGGCGCACAACTTGCATAAAGACATGTTGAATATTGCGGAACGTTCTAATACGGCATTTGCATCGAATGGAGGCTGATATGGAAAAGAGTGATTCGCTTGCTAATCAAGCGCGCGTATTGGTGGTGGACGATGAGGCCACCGTCTGCCGAAGCGTGACCAAGGTCCTCGAGCGCAAGGGGTATCAGGTGGTACAGGCGCTCTGCGTGTCTTCTGCCCTTGACATTCTGGAGCAAGGCGGCATGTACGATTTGATCATCCTCGATCTGATGATGCCCCAAACGGGCGGGATCGAGCTGCTAAAGATCATCCGGGAAAGGTGGCCCGAAACGCCGGTCTTGATCATCACGGGATACGCCTCGATCGCTTCGGCGGTGGAGACTACAAAACTCGGCGCGGTCGGATACCTGCCTAAGCCTTTCACGCCGGAGGAATTGGCGGAGGCCGTGGAAAACGTCAAGGCTGGAGCGGCGCCCGAGCCGGCGGATACTGACAGTTTCCCTCCGCAAAGCTCCATTGATGTGGATTTGCCTTTTGACGGCCGCGAGCTGGCGAAAGCGACGTCGCCGACTTATGTGGAGCACCTTTCGCGGTCAGATATGCCCTTGGTTGATCAACCCCCAAAGGCTGCCTTTCCCGTGGACTACTGCTCGCTCGGCGAAAGGTCCTGCAAGCGTTTTGCGAAGCAGGGGATGTGCAAACAGGCGGAGTGCCCAATCATCGTGGGCGAGCGCAAGAAGGCGGCCAGGTCGGGAACGGTAGTCTACATGATGACTGATCCCATCGATGTTGACATGCCCTTCTCGCGCGCTGAGGTCGCCTCGATGACTAGCGAAGCCTACGTCAATGCGCTGGGACGATCGGACATGCCGGTGGTCGGTTTCTGGGGATCCGCGGCAGAGGCTGCAACAGCGCCCAAGGTGCTGGTTGTGGACGACGAGCCTGTAGTGGTCAACAGCATCCGCAAGACGCTCGCCCGCAGGGCCTACCAGGTGGAGGAAGCGTTTTCCGGCAAGGAGGCCCTTTCACTGATCGCAAAAGGATCTTACGACCTCGTGCTCTTGGACATGCGGCTTCCCGATGCAAACGGCCTTGAACTCATCACCGACATCAGGAAGCGCAGGCCCAACCTGCGGGTAGTTATCGTCACCGGCTATTCCTCGATCGACACCGCGGTGGAGGCGATCAAACGGGGGGCCAGTGACTACGTGGCGAAGCCTTTCACGCCCAATGAGCTTTATGATGTGACAAGCCGCACCTTGAAGCGCGCCGTCGCATGAGCCGAGCGCGGCGTCAACATCAATCGGGCTTAACCCCAATGCTGTTCGCTTAAGGAGACTTCTCGGATCGCTTTGATGATCGGAATCGGCGTCGGAATCGGTATCGGTATCGAAGTCGCTTTCGTGATATCCCATTGCGGACAAACGCTTCTATT
>JBEKYG010000196.1:0-7905 GCA_049511215.1 Acidobacteriota bacterium
CACTGCCGAAAACGATCTTATGATAAGAGGCGCCATCGTAGGTAAAAATGCCTCCCTGACTTATTCCGGCCGACGTGGCACATTGACATCCGAAGGCCAGCAGCCCCGAACTGTTCAGTTTTTGACCTACGATCAGATCAGCACGGCTTCCTGGCACACCCGGAGCTTCGTCTGTCGTTTGAAAAACATAGGAAGGCGCGGCGGCACCGGCACGACGCAGGAAGAGGGCCATATTCACGGAGTTGAATGCATAGTCTCCCGCCTGGTTGAGGACGCCCCCTCCGGCGTTTGAGGAGAAGGTATTCGACAGCGCCATCGGAGTCTGATCGGTCACCAGCGGCACAAGCTGCGACTCAATATCGGGGTAAAAGAGCTCCGCGCTTGCGACGGGAGAGAAGCTGGGATCGATGCCGCCGGTAATCAGAACTCTGTCGTCCGGCAGGAGTACGGCATCGTGAGCATAGCGCGGGACCTTCATCGAGGCGGTCGCGCTGAAAGTGTTTGTAGTACAGTCATAGAGTTCCACGTCTGCAATCGCGCTGAAAAGACCCGAGTCAAATCCGCCGGTCAGCAGGATCTTGCCATTGGGCAGCAGTGTGGCCCGATGATATTCGCGGAAGGCATTCATGGGTGAAACGGTGGGGCTGAACAAGCCGCTGGCCGGGTCAAAAACTTCCGCGGTGTCCAATGTGCCGGTGGCCGGATCTTCACCCCCCGCAATCAGGACCTTGCCGTTGGGAAGCAGTGTTGCCGTATGTGCGATGCGCGCACTGCTCATGTTTCCCGGCGCGGCGCTGAAAAGGCTGGTGGTAGGGTCGTAAAGTTCCGCATCCGTGGGGAATACAACGCCGCCATTCCCGCCCGTGACCAGCACTTTGCCGTTGGGCAGCAGCGTCGCGGTGTGATAGGACCTTGCTGTGGCCAAATCTCCAGTTCCGGAGAAGGTACCGGTGCCGGGATCGTACAGCTCAGAGTGAGCAAGCGGAGTTCCTCCAGCGTCCTGTCCGCCCACGATCAGGACCTTGCCATTGGGGAGCAGGGTTGCCGTGTGCTGACTGCGCCCGGCAGTCATGCTTCCCGTGGTAAAGTTGAATGTATTGGCTGCTGGATCGAAAATCTCCGCGGATGCCAGAACTCCGCCCGGGTTCTCACCACCAACAATCAATACCGTGCCGTTGGACAGCAAGGTCATAGTGCTGGCCGAGCGGATGGCTTTCATATTTCCCGCAGTGGCACTGAATGTTCCTGCAACGGGATCGAAAAGCTCGGCCTGGTTTGAAGTACTGCCTCCTGCAACCAGAACCTTGCCGTTCCGAAGCAAGATCGTTGCGTGCTGGTACCGAGGATTAGCCATGCTCGCAGCGTTGCAGAAGCCCTCGATATTGAAGGGGCTCGAGCTGGTCGTGGCTGCACCCGCGGAGGCGGTCAAGGTATACTGAAACCCTCCGTTACCGATGCTCAGGTCCGCGAAGGTCGCGATCCCAGCCGCATTGGTCACCGCGGTCAGCGTCCCGGAAAGAGATGCCGCGGAGCACGGTTTTGTGCCAATGGAAATCGTCACATTGGCGCCCGGAACGATGGCGCCCGTACCATCTAACGCTTTCACCCCAACTGCGGGCGATATCGCATGTCCCGAGGCCGAGCTGCTGGGTTGGGCACTGAAACCGAGGACCGTGGTTGTTCCAACAACATCGAAAGGATTTGAAGTGGCAGGGGTGGCGTCGCTCGCCGAAGCTGCGAGTGTATAGCCAAGCCCGGGAGTGACGACGCTCAAATTGCTGAATGTGGCGATGCCCGTGGAATCCGTAGGCACAGTCGCGATTCCGGTCAGGGTTCCACCCGACGTGTTATTCCCCAATGTGAGTGTGACCATGATTCCCTGGAGCGGGTTGCCCGAGCCATCCACAGCCTTGACCGTGACCGGAGGCGCAATCGTTCCGCCCGGCAGGGTGTTGGTTGGCTGCCCAAGCAGGGAGAGCCTTGGCGTCGAAGCCACGACGCCGGAAACGGCAATAATCATGGACCGAGTCGACACGTTCGAAGCGGCATCGGTAACCTGGACGGTGAAAGTGTAGTTCCCCGGGGCTGTGGGAGAACCGCTGATGATGCCCGTGTTGGGATCGAGACTCAGCCCGGTGGGCAGCGTTCCCGCGACCACGCTCCATGTGAATGGAGAAGGCCCGCCCGCGGCCAGCAGTGACTGGGTATAGGTTGCGCCCGTCACGGCGGCGGGCAGTGCAGGCGCCGTCGCGACGTCAAAACCGGCAATCGCAGCTGGCGGGGCAGGCGACGGCAACAGGAGATCCGGAGTGTTGATCGCCTGTGCGGCTGCGGCGGGCTTGACCGCGGCCGCCACGTACTGTTCTACCGCGGCCTGGTTTGGCCCGACCGTCCTTAATGTAATATCCGCGGACTCGCCCGGCCCGAGATACAAACTTGCGTTCTTGACGTCTGCATTCCGGATATCGACGTCTGTCGTGACTACCTGCGTGGGGTCGATTATGAAAGCCGGATCGACAATATTCGCAACCAAAAGGCTTTGCCTCTGGAGCCCCAGATCGCAGCCTGCCGCCTGGGGCGTTTCATAGACTTTGTCGATCAGCAATTGGAACTGAAATCCTTGGGGAGCGGGTGTGGATCGAAGCAGCTTTACGAAGTACGACGCCGTGGTATTGCCGGTGTTAGTGATGGTCCATGTTGAATCGGTCATCGATCCGTTCGCGATCTGCGGATTGGCAATCTGCGGATTGGCAATTTGCGGATTGGCAATTTGCGGATTGGCAATTTGCGGATTGGCAATCTGCGGGTTCGCAATCTGGGGGTTGGCGATGCGCGGGTTCGCAATCTGGGGGTTGGCGATGCGCGGGTTCGCAATCTGCGGATTCGCGATGCGCGGGTTCGCAATCTGCGGATTCGCGATCCGGGGATTGGCAATCCGGGGTGTATAAATCTCGCTGTTTGCAATAGCTGGATTCGCAGGATTGGTGGCATCCGAATTCAGCACCACGGTGCTACTATGACCGTTGCTCACAATCAAGCCACCCGGAGCCGTGATTTCCACCACGCTGATTTGAATTTGTGCCCGCGGATCCGAGGAGGTGACAAACACGGAGCGGGAAATGCTCGATTGAGGCGCGACCGTTACATCCAGCGTCGTTTGCGCACTGGACTGAAGAAGGGAAGCCGCCCCACCGGGCGGCTGATTGAGGATCGTCATTCGATAGCTTGTCTCCACATCCAGCGTGTTCTGGACAAACACCACAACCGCCCGCTGGAGACTGCTCAACCCCTTTGAGTTTCCTGGAGAGCCGGCCACCAGCCCCTGGCTGATGCTGGAGGTGTAAATGTCCTGATTCCTCATCCCTGTCTGCCCCTCCACACATGGGGGCACGGGCAAGGTAGGATCTAGCCTGCTGATGAGTGGTTTGGCCGCGGAATCCACTGGAGTGTAGTGGGTCCAGTCGCCGTCGAGGGGCGGAAACACATTGCGATTGTCCGTCCAGACCGCGTGATAAACTTCGGTGCCTGACGGAGCCGTGTTGAACGTCCACCCTCCCGTGCTTGTCGGAATGATCGTGCGGCCGGCGATATCAATGAAATCCCCGAGGAAAGGGCTCGTCCCCGCCATGAAGAGAGGCAGGTTGGGCACATTGAACCCCAGTTGTTGGATATCCGTCGAACCGGGAAGACTGCCGACATCGTAATTCGAAACCCGGACGGACGGCCCGAATGCCGGTGTGGCTCCCGGGTCTGCCTGCGTGACCCGCACATCAATCGTGTGGCGCATATCGATCGGATTGAGCAGGGGATCGTAGCTCGGCGGCGCCGCATCGGCGATATACTGGTTAAATACTTTATACGGCTGAGGCGGAACCGCGGCCAGACTGCCGATAGGAACGCGACTCTCCGTATACATCCCTCCACTCCCGGAAATCGGCGTATATAGCCCGGCCGTGCTGTCCTCACGCAAGTCGTAATACACAATCATCAATTTGCCGCCGGCGAACGTCATCGCCGGCATCAACTGGTGAGCCGGGGTGCTGGAAGGCGCAACCATGACGGGATTTGTCCACGACGTCTTTCCATTGGGCGAGGTAGTCATCACGATCCGCGAGGATCCATTCGGCCCCGCCCCGCCCTGCGACCATGCAAGGTACACCCGCCCTGTGCCATCGACTGCGATGGTAGGATACATCGTCGTACGGAAGGAGGCGGGCGTCGTCCCTTGTTCAAAAGGTGTGATGGGCACGGCGTTGCCAAAACTGAAAGTGCGGCCCATGTCGACAGACTTGGCGACAATAATCCCATCGGGTTCGGCTACGGTGCCGTCGCTGTTGACCTTCTTGATTCGCCGCCACGCTAGGTATACTGCACCTGAAGTCGGGTCGATCGCAATCTGGGTCCCCTGGCTGATCGATATGGACTGGCTCACCTTGCTGGGCGAACTCCACGTAGCGCCGCCATTGGTCGAACGGGTCAGGTAGACCGTGGTCAGAATATTCGGCTCCGTGCCCGAGATCGTCACGAAGCTCAAATACACATTGCCCACTGCAAAGGTCTGCCCCCGAATGGTCGTTTTGGCTGCCCCAGTGCGGGGAATATCCACCGCCAGGTACGGCTTGTCAATGAACTGTGACGCCGTGCCGCTGGCTACAGTGACCGTGTCAAGGTATTGGATCGGATCCGCGCTTTCGTCGTTATTGTCAAGAAATCGCGCTACGAAAAGCTTGCCGAGCGCATTGCTGCCGCGGTTGAGGACGATCCCGCTATAATAAAAGAGCCCGTTCGCTCCGGCGCGCATGGTGGGATCCGCAGCTGCGTCGAAATTCTTGAGCCCGGACGCCGCTCCCTCCGGAGATGTGTCCTGCGGATAGCCCGGCAGAAGGGTGCTCGTCCAGGTCAGCCCGCCATCCGTGGATTTGAACAGCCCGAGCCAGCCATCTGCCAAAACGCCACCGGGCAGTCCCGGCAAATCCACGGTCCGGTAATCATTGGACCCGGCCAGGAGATGCAGGGGATTGCGCGTCGATACAGCGATGGAGGGTTCGTCTTGACGCTGTAAAAACGGATCGCCCCCCGGCCATCCGGTCCCGGATACCATATTGATGTTGGGACCAGGCACTTGAGCCTTCGCCAGTCCGCATAGGGCTGTGACAATTGCCGCAGCTAAAAGCCAAATGGATCTTGTGGACCGGGCCATGACAACCTCCTTGGGGATGGGGGACGATCAAAAACTTACGGTATGGAAAATTATCAAAGCCGGCGAAGCAAGCTCCCGCCGCAGGATGGAGATCAGGATCTGATAATTCCAACCCCGAGCTCCGGGCACACCCGCTCAGCTCCGGCTTTTTGCACGCGCCTGGGTGCGGCCTTGGCACATCCTACGCTGCCTGGATCGCACTCTGCCGCTACCCTCTGTTCCTACGCCGGCAGGCGAGGGCAAGCCCAACCAGCCCCGAGCCCAAAAGCAACATGGTGCACGGTTCCGGGATAGCCGGCGGCGGATTCGTGCCAAAAACGGGATCAGTATCATAGGACAAATAATCCCACGAGGACAGGCTGGCACCCTCATAGTTGAAGTCGCCAAATCCCAGGCCTGACGTTCCGCCATTAGGTTGTTGTTGATAGGTAATCACAGGCTGGGGATTGTTGTCAACGAATACTTTGATCGTATCCAGGAGGCCTTCAACCGTATAGGTATGAAAATCGTTTGTTGTGTCCATGGAGTATGGATCGGTAATCGGGTCATCATTCACAGAGTATAAAAAGACCTTGTCCGTATCGATGCCGATAACCGTGAGGTAGGTATTGTCATTGATCCAGAGCGCCAGGTTGTAGCTGTCCACATTCGTTTCGGTCGAAGGATAAGGATCTACCTTCAATCTGGCTTCTACAATCCACCCTGTGGCATTGTTGACGTTTTGATCCCAATCGGTTGGCGGCCCCTGAAAGCTCTGCCAAAGAAAGCTATAATCATTCGTAGTGCTAATGACGAGGTTGCCATTCGAATCGATCGAGGCATCGTAGATGCCATCGCCACCGCCGATCCAGTTCGGATCCAGGTGATCCGGGTTAGGGCCGACCAGGGAATTCCAGTCGATCTTGATGGGGCTGGCGCTTGCGTAGGATGCAAGAAGTAGTAACTGCGCGAGAATCCCAACCAGGAGCATATGTCTTTTCATTACAATCTCCGGCGCCAAAGAGCTGATTATGCTAGACGGTAGGGGAACCGCGCCGCATAAATTCAAGCAATAATCGGTCCATCGGTGTCGAGCTTCAGTGGCAAAACGGGACCTTTCGCTGTTTCATATTGATCTATAACTACTTAACTGTCCGATGGGCCTAAACGTTGGCGTGCGACGCACAACCTCCAGGGCATCAGAGGCCCGTCAATAATTCTTACACCCGATTTGAAATTTCTTTTCACATTGGCGGGATTACCTTCAAAAGTAGCGTACTTCCATCCAAACGGCCAGCTGTAAAGCGATCCGACATATTGAGGGCAAGGCAGGCCGAACCCAAGGTTCGGAGGATTGCCTCCGACCCTCGGTGCGCGAGTTTCACGGCGATTACGGGGGACAAATCTACCAATTCCATGCCAGGCATGTGCGCCTGACCCTCGAATTGGCACTTGGTTTGCTTATTTTTTCATAGGAATTATAGGAACCGATTCTTGCAGGCCAGCGCGGTTCAAGAGAGAAACGTAACAAAAAGCCTGCATATCAGGAGCAATATCATGCGAGCATGTATTTCTATATTGCACCGGCGGCTATGGGTGATTGCGATCATCCTGGTTTTCATGCCTGTTATCGCCCAAGCTGATTCTCTCTCCTATACGTTTGTATTAATTCCACCTGATGGAGCGGTGGCGGGACCACAGGGCTCCACAGTGGGCTGGGGATACGAGATCACTAATGAGTCCACAACGGACTGGCTGCTGGTAACAGGCGTGGGCGCCAGTCCTTTCTTAAACGGGACACCGGACAGCAGTATTTTTGATCTCCCCATATTGACTCCTACGGCTCCGGGAAATGATCACAGCGTTAATTTTAACGGGAATGGTGGTGTGGGAACCCAGGGGCTGTACCAATTAACATGGGACACAACTGCTCCAATTGGTTTTGTCAATTCCGGCACGTTTACAATCAGCGCGGAATGGTGGGTCGGTGATCCATCTAATGGAGGGACTTTTGTGGATGTGGCGCTGCTCGATCCGCTCGATGAGTACCCGACCTACTCCGCTACCGTTACAGCTCCGGCGGAAGCCACGGTTCCTGAGCCGTCGACCTTGTTGCTGGTACTGCCAACCCTGGCTGTTCTTGGAATTTCCGTCAGGATGCGCCGAACCTCTTAAGCACTTTTCTATGATTTGATTGCTTTGCAAGATCCATCCTGTCTTTCGTTTCAGGGCAGGAGGCTGTGGCCAGTCCTATTCCCACAAACACAAGGAATCATGATGGTTACAAGGAAGCAAGGGCCATGCCACACCAGACCTGGGAGAGATCCTTCGGAATTGAATGAAAACTGTAAAATTTTTTTACAATAGGCCGAAATCCAAAATAGTATTCCGAATGAATGCCTTGAGGCTATCATGAATCATAATTTCATTATTTTCTGTAAAATCTAATTACAGTTTGGCCAGTCAATCCTGGATCTTGCCGGACTGGAATTTTGCATCAGCAACGAAAACTCAAAAAATACCTTTGTATTCCTTCTTTTTCTGATAAATTTTGAATATCGGTAAATTAGTTCAATCAAGAGGTACTCATTTTGCCTTGACAATGGAGCTGATTGCAAAACCCTGGAATTATAGGAAATTAGAAAAAGGCTGAAGCCCGTGGTATCTTGATCCATCAGTTTTTCTAGAAAGGAAGGACCAAGATGAACACGCTCTTCAGCCTATGG
>JBEKYG010000197.1:0-7900 GCA_049511215.1 Acidobacteriota bacterium
TTCCGGGCGAGAGCATTGAATCGGCTAAGAGAGCATTGGATCGCGCTACTGCCATCGGCGTTTCAGACCTGAAACGGGGTCTCGGTGGACTGGCGACCATCGGCTCGACTGCGCCGTTCGTAGGTCTGTCTGGAACGACGGTCGGCATCATCAACGCGTTCCAGGGCATGAAGACCGAGGAAACCGCGGGTATCGCGGCCGTGGCCGGCGGTATCGCGGAGGCACTCGTGACGACGGCTTTCGGATTGTTTGTCGCCGTTCCCGCGGTGTGGGCGTACAATGCCTTCACAAACAAAATCGAAACCTTCACGATCGAGATGGACAATTCCTCCTCGGAATTGATCGACTACTTCCTGAAGAAACGGGGACAGATCGGTGGCTAAACACATATCAACTGGAAAGGTTACCAGCGACATCAATGTCACGCCCATGGCTGACATTATGCTGGTGTTGCTGATCATATTCATGATCACCACCCCACTCCTGCAGACCGGTATTACCGTTAATCTCCCTAAAGCCAAGAATCCGCTCCAGGCGGAGGGCGCGGAATCCAAGGATGCCACCGTGGTAGCCCTGGATCGCCAGGGGCGCATTTTCCTGGGAAAGAGCCAAACAACGGAAACAGCCCTCTTGGAAGCCTTAACCAAGAAGTTCAGCGGCGGTGAGATTAACAAGATAATGTACTTGAAGGCCGATACTGCCGTCCTTTACGGACGCGTTGTGGAGGTCGTAAACGAGTGCCGCAAGACCGGCGTGGAGAGGATCGGCCTGATGACGGAGAAGGAAAAATAGCAAGCAGGATCGCGGCCCAGGCTGCCAGGCTCTCTTCCGCAGCCTGCCGACCTTAGGCACCCGCGCTTTTCAGAGCGACGTGCCTGGAGTTTCACGGTGGGAATCAGCTGGGGAGCGCAGGGAATGCCGGCGTGGCCACGATGGCTGCCTGCTTCACCTGACTCGACGATAGGCTAAGAACCGTTCCAAAAACGGCTGAAAGAAAGGAAGAGTTCTTCCATGTCAATGGCGGTTGGTATAAACAAAGGCCCGAAGTCGGATATCAATATTACACCTTATATCGATATCCTTCTCGTGCTTCTCATTATTTTCATGGTCATAACCCCGACGAAACAGCAGGATTTGGAGGTGAAGGTGCCACAGGAAGCGCCGAAAAGCGATAAGAATGTGCCTCCACCCCCGGGAGTGATCGTGGTATCTATGTCAGAAACCGCTCAACTCGCTATTAACCAGGAGCCCGTCTCCATCATGGAATTAGGCTCGAAGCTCCTGGAGATCTATAGCGCCCGAGCGAATAAGAATATGTTTATCAGCGCGAGTGCCAAGCTGCCCTATGGCGATGTGGTCAAGATCATCGATATCGCCAAGGGTGCCGGCGTTATCGACGTCGGGCTGCTGACTTCCGAGGAAGTCCGATAGCCGCCGGCGGATACTTGCGTGCAATCATTGAATAGTCTGGAGGCCATAATGAGGGTCAACAAGCAATGGCTCGCCATACTCGTGCTTATGGCGGCCATTCCTCTATCAGGGTGCGGGTTCATCACGAAGCTGCGTGCTCGAGATGCGCTGAACAAAGGTGTCAAGGCATTCGTCGATCAAAAATATGATGATGCCGCAAAGCTATTCGAGGAGTCTGTCAGGCTCGACCCGACATTTGTGATCGCTAAGAGCTATCTGGCTTCCACGTACGCTTCGCAGTTCGTGCCCGGATCCCCGGATGCCAAGAGCGCCGAGATGGCCCAAAAGGCGATCGCGACGTTTCAGAACATAGTCGAGACAGACACTGCAAACAAAAACATAAGTTCCATGCTCAGTATTGCCAGTCTCTACTATCAGCTTCAGGATTACGACAAGTCGAAGGAATGGTGTAACAAGATCCAGGCAGCCGATCCGAACAACGCGGAAGCACTGTATCGGGTCGCCGTGATCGATTACGACGATTCTGTCAAGAAAACGGGTCTACAGGGCGAGAACGTGGAGTTTCTGACTGCTGATGAGAAGGACCACGCTCTCAAGGGCATCGATGAAGGTTTGAATGTCATCGATCAGGCCCTGAAGATTCGGGCCGATTACTTCGACGCCATGGAGTATCAGAACCTGCTGTGGAGAGAAAAGGCCAAGTTTGAAAAGGATAAGCTGGCCAAGGCTGACCTTATCCGCAAGGCTGACCTCGTCGCGATGCAGGCCCTCCAGATGCGGCTCAAAGCGCAGGAGGAGGAAGCAAAGAAACCGAAAAAACTGGCTCCTGGCAAATAGTCTGCTCTTGTCTATTTTGATCTGGCAGCCTTCTTATTTCCGTCATCTCATTCCGGGGTACGCCGCGGGAGTTCATTTCCGGTCAGGCGTGCCCCATTTCCCACCCCCTGTCTTTCCGCTATAATGGTGCTCTAGATCGATCCTGACGCCTATGATCCGGTTCGAGGACCTTGCTGAGAAGTTGCTGCGCTATCACCCCGAGGCGCTCGAGATGATTCAACGCGGCTACGTAGCGTCCGCAAAGTTCCACAAGGGGCAACTGCGGATGAACGGAGAGCCTTATCTGACTCATCCGCTGGAAGTTGCCAATATCTTAGCAGAACTCAAGCTGGATGCCGGTACAGTAACCGCCGGGCTTCTCCATGATGTGCTCGAAGATACCCTCATGTCGCCGGAGGAATTGCGCAAGCAGTTTGGCGACGAAGTCTACCAGATCGTTGATGGCGTAACCAAGATTTCGCAGGTAGTCTTTAGCTCGCGGCAAGAAAAGCAGGCTGAGAACTTCCGAAAGATGCTTCTGGCCATGGTGAGTGATATTCGCGTTCTGTTTGTGAAGCTCGCGGATCGGCTTCACAACATGCGTACCCTCCAATATCTGCCGCCGGAACGCCGAGAGCGCATTTCATTAGAGACCCTCGACATTTATGCGCCGTTGGCGCATCGACTTGGCATGGCTCGCATCCGTGGCGAGTTGGAGGATTTGGCTTTCAGCTTCCTTGATCCGGTAGCCTACCAGAACACCGTGTCATTGATCGAGGCTCGGCGGACTGTCAGCGAGGATTTCATTGAGGAGACCAAGAAGGCTATCGCAACCGAGCTGGCGGAGTTCAATATTCCGGCGCGCCTGGAGAGCCGCATCAAGCGTATTTACGGCGTATACAATAAGATGCGCCGTCAGAAAATCAGCATCGACGAGGTCTTCGACTTCATCGCAATTCGGGTCATCACTGATACGGTCAAGAATTGCTATACCATCCTCGGAATCCTGCACAATATGTGGAAGCCGGTGCCGGGGCGGATCAAAGACTACATTGCCATCCCACGCCCTAATCTGTATCAGTCGCTGCACACGTCCGTTGTCGGGAAAAATGGCCAACCGTTCGAAATCCAAATTCGAACCCAGGAAATGCATCGAACCGCTGAACTGGGAATCGCGGCGCACTGGAAATATAAAGAAGGGAAAATGGGCGCCGTCGAGGGGGAGGATCAATTCCGTTGGCTGCGGCAGCTAATAGACTCGCAAAGTGAGATCAGCGATCCGAGCGACTTCATCAGCAGCCTCAAGGTTGACTTGTATCCGGATGAAGTCTATTGCTTCACGCCGATGGGTGAAGTCATTACCCTTCCGCGCGAAGCAACCCCCGTGGATTTCGCTTATGCCATTCATACGGAAGTGGGCCACCACTGCATCGGCGCCAAGGTCAACAGCCGTATTGTTCCCTTGCGTCACAAGCTCAAGAACGGGGAAATCGTCGAGATCCTCACCGCCAAGGATGCCGGCCCAAACCGTGATTGGCTCGGATTTGTCAAGACGGCCCGCGCGCGGAATCGCATCAAACACTGGGTCAACCAGAAGGAGAGGGAAGATGCGGCCGAACTCGGGAAAAAACTGCTGGAAAAGCAAGCCCGAAGGTTTAAGACCAACCTGAAAAAGCTTCTCAACATGACGGAGCTGCCGCGCGTGTTGGCGGAACACGGAATCCAGAGGAGTGAAGATCTTTATCCGGCAGTTGGGTTCGGCAAGATCGCTCCTCGTCAGATTCTGACGGCACTGTTTCCGGATCTCGCGCCGCCTTTGGAGGTGAACGCCAAGCGGTCTGCCATCGCCACTGTTGTGAAGAAGGTTCTCGGCAGGGGCGAGACCCCAATCACGGTCAAAGGGCAGGATGGGCTCCTAGTCTATCGCGCCAAGTGCTGTAATCCGATCCGCGGAGACGATATCGTCGGCTACATTACACGGGGAAAAGGGATATCGGTCCATACCACGAATTGTCCGAATCTCTCCAATTTCCTCGGTTCGGATCGCATGACCGATGTTGAGTGGGTCGACGTCCAAGGCGATGAGATTTTCACGGTGCGACTGAACATGGCGATCGAGGACCGGCAGGGGATTCTGGCCGAAATCACGCTGGCCATCTCCAATCTCAAGACCAACATCCGGGAGTCACGCTCGACTACCACCGAGGGCGGCCGCGGCATTGTGGACCTCACGGTTGAGATCAACGATGTCCGGCACCTCCAGAAGATTATCAAAGTTCTCAAGAGCATCCGCGGCATCGAGGACGTGACGCGCGTTTCGCGGATCCCTTAATCCAGTTGGCAATGGGCAGCAGGCAGTGAGCCGACGCGGCTCCTCCGGGCGCCGATGCCAACTGGCAACTGTTAGGAGACTTCATGCGAGAGATCATTGAGACCAAAAGCGCCCCTAACCCAATCGGTCCCTACTCACAGGCGATTCGTGCCAACGGGTTCCTATTTGTATCCGGCCAGATTCCGATTGATCCCGCAACGGGCGCCGTAGTCGCTGGGGAAATAGCCGCCCAGACGCAACAGGTGATGAATAATCTGGCCGCCATTCTGGCCGCGGCAGGAAGCGGGCTGAACCAGATTGTAAAGACGACCGTCTTCTTGGCCAACCTGGACGACTTTCCGCGTTTCAATCAGGTTTATGGTGAGTTCTTAGGAGATGCGAAGCCGGCACGCGCAACGGTACAGGTTGCACGGCTGCCCAAGGAGGCCCTGCTCCAGGTTGATGCGATTGCCCTGGCTTAAGCCTTCTGGACCTTACCTGAGCGCAGGCAGCGGGTGCAGACTCGAACACGTTTGACCGATCCCTTTTCCACGATCCGGACGCTCTGCAGGTTGGGATAAAATTTCCTGGAGCTGACATTATGAGCGTGGGAGATCGTGTGCCCGAAGATTGGGGTCTTTGCGCATACGTAACATTGCATTGGCATAATTCACTCCACTCGAAAACGCGAAATCTTAGCAGGTGAACCTGGCGGAGTCAACGGTCAAGGAAGAATTGACGATTGAAAATGCAAATCCTTTGAATCGTACATCGTAAGTCGTCAATCACCCTGCGAGGTCCTCGGCGCCGTCGACGCCGATAACGTTTCCGGTCAACCAGCAGGAGTCGGACGATACGAGCGCGATCAAAGCCTCGGCTACGTCTTCGGGCGTGGTCAACCGCTTTCCCGGGTTGGTTGCAACGGCCTGGGCGAACATACGTTCACTCCCCGGGATCTTTCGAGCCGCAGGTGTGTCGGTGACTCCCGCGCGGATGGCATTGGCGCTAATGCCTTGAGGGGCGAGTTCGACGGCCAACTGGCGGATGTGGGATTCGAGCGCCGCCTTTGCGGCTGAGACGGCGCCATACCCCTCCCAAACGCGGTGACCGCCGGCGCTTGTCATCGCGAAGATCTTGGCGCCCTTTGGCAGGAGTCCGGCGGCAAACAGGTCCTGGACCCAGTAGACCAGGCTATGAGCCATCACATCGAGCGTCATGTTCATGTCGGCAGGCTTGATGGCACTTTCACCGGATCGCGAAATAAACGGTTTCAGAGTCCCAAAGGCCAGAGAGTGCAACAATGCGTCTATCCCTGTGCTCCCGGGAGTCTCGCTGGTCTCCTGCCGGCAGACTTGGATTACCTCCGCGCGACGGGCATGGTCGGCGGCATTGACATTGAAAAACACAGCCTTGCGTCCCATGCTATGGATTTCCGAAATGATGCGCTCGGCATTATGAAGGGTAGCGCGCCGGTCGAGATGAACGCCGAAGACATGGAAACCGGTGCGAGCCAGAGCCAGGCTCGCGGCCGCGCCGAACCCGCTGCTGGCTCCCAGGATAAGAGCCCACTTTTGTCCGGATGAGCTGGAATCGTTCACTGCCACCTCCTTGCCTCAGAATAGAGGAGAAAATCCTATGAAGCAAATTCTTTGTATGCAACCTGATTGGAGATCCATGAGGCCGACAAAAGATTCCGGGAATCAGCGCCGGAGCTGAAGAACTGCGTTTTGTGGGATTGCGATGGCGCTATCAGGGAAATCACCAAGAACTGCCGAGGCCCGGATCTGACGACCCGAATCCTCTCATGGTATCTGCAAAATCGGTGGTTGATTTTATCTTATGTGAATCGTATGGTTGCGCCGGGCGTGAAGAGGGGTGTAAGATTTTTGGCTCACCGGGAAGCTTTAGGAGTTAGATAGAGTAAACATTCACAGAACCAATGTTGCTGCTGGGAGAACGGTCATGGAAACAACAGGCATAGGGATTGTTGGCGTTGTTGGATCAGGCACCATGGGGAGCGGCATCGCCCAGGTGTTTGCACAGGCAGGCTATCTGGTGCACCTTTCCGACGTGCGCCAGGAGTTGCTGGATCGGGGAATGAAGACGATCGAGAAGAGCCTGGATCGCATCGTTCAGAAGGGTGGCAGCAGGGTGCAGGATCGCAATGCCGCCTTGAGCCGGATTTCGCCCTCGATTGGGCTAGGCGCTCTCGCACCCTGCAATCTGGTTGTCGAAGCAGTCCATGAAAACCTGGCGATCAAGACCGGGGTCTTTATAGAACTGGATCGGCTCTGCAGAGACGAAGCGATTTTGGCAAGCAATACATCTTCCATCTCAATCACCAAGCTGGCCGCGGTGACCCGGCGACCTGATCGTTTTATCGGCATGCATTTCATGAACCCGGTTCCGATCATGAAGCTGGTGGAAGTGATCCGTGGATTGGAGACTTCCGATGCCACTTGTCGGAAAATCCTTGATCTGGCTGCCGCGCTCGAAAAGACAGCGGTGGAGGTGCAGGACTACCCCGGGTTCGTTTCCAACCGGATCCTTCTCCCCATGATTAATGAGGCAGTCTATGCTTTGATGGAGGGTGTCGGCTCGCGCGAGGCAATCGATACCGTAATGAAGCTGGGCATGAATCACCCGATGGGACCGCTTACGCTGGCCGATTTTATTGGGCTCGACGTATGTCTTGACATCCTGCGGGTGATGCACGCAGGACTCGGCGATCCGAAATACCGGCCGTGCCCGCTTCTGATCAAGATGGTTGATGCCGGATTACTGGGGAGGAAAGTGGGTCGCGGTTTCTATGATTATCGTGAAAAGGAAGGAAAGGCCTAATGGCGGACGAGCGCACCAATAAGAGCAAAGCGATTGATATGGCCTTAACGCAAATTGAGAAGCAGTTCGGCAAAGGCTCGATTATGCGTTTGGGCGACCGCACGGATCCATCTGGTGTGAGGTCGATATCTACCGGATCCATCTCTCTTGATGCCGCCCTCGGTGTTGGGGGATTTCCAAAGGGGCGCGTCGTGGAGATCTTCGGACCTGAGTCCAGCGGCAAGACGACGCTGGCGCTCCACGCAATTGCCCAGGCCCAAAAAGCTGGAGGATCCGCGGCTTTTATCGACGCTGAGCACGCCATGGATGCGAGCTATTCCAAGATGCTGGGCGTCAACACGGACGAACTTCTCGTGTCTCAACCCGATAGCGGAGAACAGGCACTCGAGATTGCGGAAGTCCTGGTCCGAAGTGGCGCCATTGATATCCTGGTTGTGGATTCAGTGGCCGCCCTCGTGCCAAAGGCGGAATTGGAGGGCGAGATGGGCGATTCGCTCCCTG
>JBEKYG010000198.1:0-7899 GCA_049511215.1 Acidobacteriota bacterium
CTCGAGGCCACGGCAGAAGATTCGCCCATTGCCAGATTCATTGCCAAAAGGGGAGAGGGTCTTCACCACGTATGCTTTCAGGTCGAAAACCTGGGGGAGGAGATGGAAAAAATCAGGGTGGCCGGACTCCGCCTCATCGATCAAAGCCCACGGATCGGAGCCGGCGGGTGTCTGATCGCCTTTCTCCATCCATCGAGTGCCGCCGGCGTATTGATCGAACTGTCTCAACCTCGTGAACTGACTGACACACATACAACTTCAGAATAGGACGCCATGGAACAAGTCAGGATCGGAATCATCGGAGGAAGCGGTCTGTATAACATGGCCGAACTGACGGACCGCAGGGAGGTCCACATCGAAACTCCATTTGGCCCACCCTCGGACAACTTCATCATCGGGGAGCTCGGAGGCAAAGAAGTCGCATTTCTGGCGCGCCACGGCCGGGGGCATAGGATTCTCCCGTCAGAACTCAATTTCCGCGCGAACATCTATGCGATGAAGATGCTCGGGGTCGAGCGCATTCTTTCTGCCAGCGCGGTCGGTTCGCTCAAGGAGCACTTGGCGCCGCTCGACATCTTGTTGCCTGACCAGTTCATCGACCGCACACGAAACCGGATCTCGACATTCTTTGGGAACGGAATTGCTGCCCACGTAACCTTTGCCGACCCAATCTGCCCTGACATGATCGAGCAGGTCCACGCCGCGGCATGCAGCGCGGGCATCTGCGTGTTTAAAGGAGGGACCTATGTCTGCATGGAGGGCCCGGCCTTTTCAACCAAGGCGGAGTCGCATCTGTATCGCAGCTGGGGAGCGGATGTAATCGGCATGACCAACCTCCAGGAGGCGAAACTGGCGCGTGAGGCCGAGATCTGCTATGTCACGCTGGCGCTCATTACCGACTTCGATTGCTGGCACGAGTCGCACGAATCGGTCACGGTTGATATGATTGTCAGTAACCTGGTTCAGAACAGCCGCAACGCTCAGGCCATCATCGTGCAAGCCGTTCGGGACATGCGTGACCAACGCAATTGCAGCTGCGCTGAGGCGCTCAAGAATGCAATCATAACCGACAAATCGCTCATTCCCGCGGAGACGAAACAGAGACTGGCTTGCATCATCGGCAAATACGTTTCTGAGTAAATGCCAGGGAATCGCGATAAAGGTCAGAACGCCTGACGTGCCCCAAAAATTCAGGATAATCGCCAGGTGTTGGGACATGGGAGGGAACCATGACCATTCCGCTTTTCCGCGCCGAAGGCGCCGTGGAGTGCGGCGGCATGACGCCGCTCTGGGCATCCCAAAATCAGAAAGCGGCGTCATGCCGCCGCACTCCGAAAGCGGCCGGCCAGGAATAGCACGAGTTTCTGGGCCTGCTTTTATCGCCGGCCGCACAAAACGAACCCAGTAAGGGTTGGCGAGCATCCGGACAGCTGCGCATTAGGGCATGTCAGATTCTGTAAGATAGGCGTCATTCAGGACTAATTGGGGAGAGAATGAAATGGGTGTTCTGGCGGTAGGATCTGTAGCTCTCGATTCGGTTAAAACGCCTTTTGGGCGAGAGGAGGAAATCCTGGGAGGGTCTGCCACCTACTTCAGTATCGCCGCGAGCTACTTCACGGATGTCAGCATCGTCGCCGTGGTGGGCGAGGATTTTCCTGCGCATCATGTGGCTTCGCTTCAAAAACTGGGGATTGACACTTCCGGTCTCGAGAGAAAGCCTGGCAAGACCTTTCGCTGGAAAGGTGAATACGGATTCGATCTCAACACTGCGAGGACCCTGGATACGCAGCTCAATGTCTTTTCCGATTTTTCGCCCAAGCTGCTCGCGGCGCAGCGAACGCTTGACCATCTCTTTCTTGGTAACATCGATCCTGATCTCCAGCGCAATGTTTTGGAACAGATGGAGCGGCCGCGCGTGATTGCATGTGACACGATGAACTACTGGATCGGGAAAAAACCGGATTCGCTGCGCCAGACACTGGCTCAGGTCGACATCCTCCTCGTCAACGATGCCGAAACCCGCCAACTGGCCCGTGAGGCGAATCTGGTGCGGGCGGCCCGGATCATTCTCGGCTGGGGGCCCAAGACCATCGTGATCAAGCGGGGAGAATATGGCGCCCTAATGATCGACGGAAAGTCGGCCTTTGGGGCCCCGGCATTTCCACTCGAAGAGGTAGTCGATCCCACCGGCGCGGGGGACTCGTTCGCCGGGGGATTTGTCGGATACCTGGCAGCGAAGCGATCCTGTGATCAGGCCGCATTGCGCAAGGCTGTCGTTTTCGGATCAGTTATGGCATCCTTTAACGTAAGTGAGTTCGGGCCGCGCCGGCTGGCTGCTCTAACCTATGCCGAGATTGAAGCCCGTTTCCGGGAGTTTCGCGCCCTCACGCATTTTGAGGACCTATGAGCCTCGTCGGCAGAACCGGATGGGAAGAGCTTTGGGCAAATCTGGCGTCCGCCTTGGCCCGACCCTGTGTCGCTGTTCTCCTGATTGCCTTCGGCGTCGCCCTCGCCCTCGGACAGGCTCAGCAGCCGCCGTCCCCCCAAGATGTTAAGGCGTACCAGGAGGCTATGGGCTGGTTTAAAAAAGCCGAGGCCATGATCGGAACCTCGAAGGAAAACAGCGAGGAACAGGCAGACCTCTTCCGCAAGGCACTTGCCATCAAGCCTGATTTTATCGAAGCGCATTTCAACCTCGGGCTCATTTATATAAATCAGAAGATGCTGAAGGAGGCTGCGGATGAATTTGAGGAGGTCCGAAAACTCAACCCGAACTTCGAGGCAAACGAGGAAAGCATTTATCAACTCCTGGCCATGGCTGACCGCGAGCTTGGACGCAACGACGAGGCAATTGCCGCTTTGCAGGAAGGGCTACTGAAGCAGCCGAAGAATCTGCGAATGCTTAAAGCACTCGCTTTCCTCCAGGTGCATGGAAGGGATGATACTGTGGCGCTTCCGACCTTCCAGGCCATTCTCGAGATTGACTCCAAAGACGAAGATGCACTTCTCAACCTGGGAATCCTGTACCAGAAACTCAATCGCCTGGACGACGCCGCCCAAAGCTACCGTTCGGCTCTGGAACTCAATCCGACTGATTTCAATGCGCACTACAACCTTGCGCTCCTGCTGATGCGCCAAAACAAGGTCGCGGACGCGGCGCGGGAATTCCAAGAAGCTGATAAGATCTCGCCCGGGAATGCCGATGTGCTCGAGCGCCTTGGCGATGCCTATTCCTTTCAGGACCAGCTTGGCAAAGCAGCGCAAGCTTACCAAGCCGCGGCGGTCAAAGAACCGGATCGCCCCCTCCTGCTTTCCAAGCTTGCCTTCGCCCTGGCAAGATTGAAACGAGCCCCGGAGGCGGTTGTCGCATTGGAAAGATCCGTGAGCCTCGACCCGCATAGCGCGGACGCTTACTATCTGCTCGGCGACTTATATTCCGAGCTTCAGAGGTTCGACGAAAGCGTCGCTGCCTACAACACCTCTCTGAAGCTGGATCCCAAGCAAAAAGACGTGCATTACAACCTGGGAACACTTTACGCGGAGAGTAAACATTATCGCGAGGCACGCACCGAGCTGAAAGCGGCAGCCGATCTCGATCCCGATTATGCGGCGGCATGGTCCAACCTCGCAGTTGTCTGCGAAAAGCTCGAGCTCGACAAGGAAGCAATTGAGGCTAACGAAAAAATCGTTGCTCTCGGAAAAGGGCAACCTGCGAACTTCTTTCGGCTCGGCATACTCTACGCCAAGGCCAACATGCCTGATCCGGCCATCGCAAACTTCTCCAAGGCCATTCAGCTCGAGCCCGATAAGTACCGCCAGATCCTCCGCGAGGAGTTGAAAAATGTCCACTCCGTCCTGGACAGCGTGCGCTATAAGGACGCCTTCATCCGTCTCCTGACCGGTGGACCCCCCTCGGGGCCTACTAAGAACAAAAGCAGCCACGAATAGCACGAATCACACGAATTTATTTTTTCGTCTGATTCGTGCTATTCGTGGCTGTCATTGCTGGGATACTGCGCATTCTGAGCCAAATACGCGCGCAGGTCAGCAGGGGAGAGGTGGTACAAGTCCGGTGTCCCTTCGGGTTGGTATTTCCAGCGCATGTGTCCCCAAAGCCAGGTATCGGGCTGCTCGCGAATGATGCCTTCCAGAATCTGGTTCAACCTGCGGGTGTTGGCTGAGATGTCGCGGTTCGTATCGCCGGTACGGATCAACTCGACCGGGGGGAGGAATTTAATGGTGTAACGCCCTTCCGGCTTGGGGTAGAGATAGCCAGGAAGCACGGCAGCCTCGGTGCGCAGAGCCAGCAATGCAATGCTGGTCGATGTGGCGGCAGGAAGGCCGAACAGGTCGGCAAAAACTCCCTCCTGCAGGCTTGTGTTCTGATCCATCAGGATGCCCACATCCTCTCCCGCCTTGAGTTTCGCTAGAATGTGACGCGCCGAGTTCTTTTTATAGATTACCTGGTTGCCGGCCGATTCCCTGACCTTGCACAGGTATCGTTCGAGGGGAGCGTTGTCCAGCGGGCGGGTCACGAAGCTCAGAGGATGCCCGTGAAGAGCGTGGGCCGTGGGGAGCAATTCCCAAGCGCTGAAATGCCCTGTCAGATAGAGGATTCCTTTTCCGTTGGCTCGGGCTCTTTCAAAATTGTTCAGTCCGGACTCAGGATCATACCCGACTAGGCTGCCGATCTGTTCTCGGGTAAGCCGGGACATATGGCTGACTTCGAGCAGATTGCGTGCCGTGTTCTGGAAGCTTCTTTTGGCTATGGCACCGTGCTCGCGCATGGACAACTCGGGGAACGCAATCGTCAGATTAACACGTGCAATGCGTCTGTGAGATGCATCGAGCAGATAGGTCAAAGATGCAAGCGCATCCAGAATGCGGATCGCGCTCAAACGGGGCAAACGCCGGACCAAGCCCATCGTGAGACGCGATATCAGGTACACCAAATAGGATTCCAACTTGCGATTTCCCGGAGCGATGCTATACTCATCACGCCCAAAGCGCAAAGAGCCCAAGACCCCACGAATTGCCGGTTGCTGACGGAGCTGTCGTCATGATTCTGAGATTCTCAGTGAGACAATCCTGCTGGCTTTTGATCCCGCTCTTGCTCCTGACGGCGCTTTCCGGACTCGCGGCGGAATACAAGGTGCATCCCTGGACTCCGCGCGCTATCGAAACCTATGCGGCGAGGCTTACCAGCGAGGGGATAACAATCGCGATCGATCCGCTGTTTAGCGACGCACTAGCAGCTCAGGTTTTCGACAAGTCCGACATGGTAACACGCGGGATTATGCCGTTGGCAGTCATCATTTTCAATAGCAACGACTTTGCGGTCGAGGTGGAAGGGCCGAGCATCGAGCTACTTGAGAACGAACATCGCCTTCGGAGTGTAGACCCGCTGCTGGCTGTCCAGTGCGTGTACGTAAGCAAACCCACCCGGATTGTGCTTCCCAGTCCAATACCGCTCCCCAAAATTACAGTCACAAAAAGTCACGCCGGCGCCTGCCAGGATTTCAAGGAGAAGTTTCTGGCGGTCAAGCGCGTTGAACCCCACGCCAGCGCGGGCGGCTTCCTTTATGTGCCGGTTACTGATGCCGCGAGCTTGCGGAAGGATCTAGCGAACGCCAAAATCTATATTCCCCATATATACCGCGGAGACAGCGGCGACAGCTTGATGTTTTTTGAAATCGATCTTAAGGCGGCTATAGAGGCTTCAGCCCGAAAATGACCGTGTCCCGTTCTCGGGAACCCGATTTTGATCCCCCCTATGACAGAATCCTGACTGGAGTCCTTTCCTTTGGAACTTTTGCCGAGACTGAAGAAACCCTCGCAAGACTGGAGAATTTGCGTCAACGTTTCCTCGCAGCCAGCGATAAGAAAGGTGTGGAGTACTGCAGGCGTCTGGGAGTTCTTGGACGCCAGCGGGCTGAGATGATCGCTCGGAATCGGCGAGTCGACCCAAGCAAGCGGCGCCAAAAGCAAGAGGTGGCGCTCTGGTTCCGGATTTGGCTGGAGACTCCGGAAATCTTCTGTGATTGGCTCGCGCTGCGCAAGAAAACGGAAGAATTCCAGAAGTTTCGTCACTCGTGAGCAAGCCCCGGACCCAGGACGGACAACCCAAATGGTTGCGGAAATAAAAACACGCATCGGACCGGATTCGTTTCTGGACGCTCTCCGCTCGGAGCTTGTCGCCGGAACAGGAATCATTTCCTCGTGGATTGCGCACTTGCAGGCGAAGGAGGGTATTGAGATTCTCTTTGAGTTCGAGACCTGGCTGAGAGGATTGTGCTCATATTTGGATTATCGCCACCTGCCACTTTGTGAGAAGGAAAGGTCCACCCTCGTCACACGCAATTTTGCATCCGAGATCCGCATCCTTCGCCTGGCACTCCAGGAGTGCGAGCGCTGCGCCCTTCAGCTTTGCCGCCTGGGACAGGATGCTGCAGTTGAATTGGAAGCGTTGGTCGAAACCCAGGTTTACAGGGCCAACATCTTGGATTTCCAGGCTGGCAAGCAGTTCGATCAGTCCACCCCAATGGACAGCCTGGCTGGCGTGCTCGAGTCGATCAATGACATGAAGGCCATGCTCGACGCCCTCAACGACCCTTCCCATCAAGGTTTTCAGGTGTATCTGAGCCTGGGCCGAACATTCCAGCGCGATCTGCGCAACTGCCGTTACATCGACATGCTGCTCAGCCAGCGGTTCCGCCTCCAGTATGACCGCATGGACAATGCCATCCTGAGCGGAGTCCTGCGGTCGATTCCCGAGGAGCATCTGCGCCGCAACATGGCGCTGGCCCTGCTCTATCTTTATCGGTTTCTGCGGTATTTGAAGCTGGTGTCGGCGGCACAGAGGGATGACCGGCCACTGCTCCGCTTTCTCGTAGTTTTTTCATTGCTACACGAGCAGACAAACTCGCTGTGCGATTTTCTCAAGTCCCGTTTCCTGAAAGAACGGCAAAAGAATGTGAGGCTGCGCAACGCAGCCGACCTGGTCTTACACTCGCTCAGGATGGAGACACAACGGACGTTCGAGCGTGAACTCACTTCGCTTTCGTCGGAGAAAGACGCAGCGGCAATCTTCGCCAAAATCGAAAACAGCCATGGGCTGCTTCACAATTCCTATCAAAGTGGAGTCGTTACGCTCGTCCACGCATTCGACGAAACCGTGGATGCCAAGGCGCTCTTTCCTTCCATGCTCGAAGGATTGCAGCAGGGCCAAAAGCTGCGGAAGGATCTCTGGGAGCTGCGGCAGGATTTGAAGGCTGAATTGGAGAGGTCGGCGGGCTTCGACCTCAGTCATATGCTGGACCGGATTGCGCGGTTTCGAGAAGCGTCGCTGCGATACTTGATGTACCAGGATTGGGGCGAGTTCGAGCGTTTCTCCGACGCCCTCATTACAGCCGGGAACGAAATGGAGGTTCGCGTGTTGCTGCGCAAGTTTGTGGGTTTTCTCGAAGTACTGATGCAGGAGGTATCAAAGCGCAGCGTCCTGCAATGACAAAGTATAGAGAGCTGCGATTCAGACAGTGGGAGAGAACATAGCCACGAATAATACGCCGGGGCACAGCTGCAAACATAAAAGCTTAACGCAGAGGCCGCAGAGATCAACCGAGAGGCCGCGGAAATCGGATAGAAAAACGACCCCAAAACGAGTTTTCTCCGCGGCCTCTGCATCAGCCTCTGTGGCCTCTGCGTTAAGTTTTTTTGTTTGCGACCATGCTTCTCCGCGTTATTCACATCCCGTCTTTTTCCTACATTGACTGAATCACGGTATCGAGAGGGAAATATTTGATTCAAGGCATACGGTTTAGTAGCATGAGGCGAGCCGGGAGACTGCGAGGAGCCCGCATTCGGGATCCCTTAAATTCCGGATTGGACGTTCATGAAAGC
>JBEKYG010000199.1:0-8324 GCA_049511215.1 Acidobacteriota bacterium
TTAAGGGAGTGATCATCCAACTGGAGGCAGGCTTACCAAGGTTGGCTCAGAATGCCGATGCCCTGCGCAGTCTCACGGCGTGGCCGTGGATAGTTAGTCTCAACTTGAACGCACATTAGAATCAGAGGCGACGCGCCGCTTCAGTACCTGTTGGTCTCGGGTGATCTGCCCGTCGCGGAATGTGATGACCCGCTTGCTGTATTCAGCGATGTCGGGCTCGTGAGTGACCAGCACGATGGTCAGGCTCTCACTTTCGTTCAATTCCTGAAACACCTGCATGATCTCGACGCTGGTACGGCTGTCGAGGTTTCCGGTCGGCTCATCGGCCAGCAAAATCGAGGGCCGGTTGACCAGGGACCTGGCAATCGCCACCCGCTGCTGCTGCCCGCCGGAAAGCTGCGACGGAATGTGATGAGTTCTATCGCCCAGTCCCACCTTTAAGAGCGCTTCCCGAGCGAGCCGGCGTCGATCTCTGGCGCGCATGCGCGCGTAGATGAGCGGCAGCTCCACGTTCTCGAGAGCCGTCGTGCGGCTCAGCAAGTTGAAGCCCTGGAAGACGAAGCCGACGCGCTCATTGCGGATGCGGGCGAGTTCGACTCGCGACAACTCCGCTACGTTGGTGCCCTCGAGCAGATAGGTCCCTTCAGAAGGTTTGTCCAGGCAGCCGAGCAGGTTCATGAAAGTTGATTTGCCTGAACCGGAGGCCCCCATGATGGCGACAAACTCGCCGCGCCGGATCTCGAGACGGACGCCTCGCAAAGCGTGCACCCGCGTATCCCCCATCTCGTAAAACTTGTGGAGGTCAACGACCCTGATGAGCGCGTCGCCGTTGTTCCCGTTCTCCGCCTTCCAGTCCTGCCGTACCTGCACTTGTGCCGCACTCATGAAAGTTGCCCTCTTCAACGCCCGCCGCGCCCCATGCCGCCCATGCCCATACCCGGCGCGCCGAATCCGGGCGGCCGCGCCGAGGCATTGGCCGCCGACTTGGCCTGGGCAGTTTCCAAGCCGATGACGATCTTGTCACCCTCTTTCAGTTTTCCCGAATCAATTTCGGTCTGAACTCCATCGGTGAGCCCGAGCTTTACCACCACCGGCCGCGGCGATTTATCATCGCCGAGCACCCAAAGGGCGACACGCCTGCCCCGGGCGCTCTGGTTCGGCTTGGCGCCGGACGCAGGGCGCTGATTGTCACCCGCTCTCCCGGATGAGTTGCCTCTGGTCCCCGCCGAGCCATTTGGCGCATAGCCCATTTGCAGTCCACCGGCAGGCGCTGAAGGAGTTCCAGCCGCTTTCGCGCTGATCGCCTTCTGTTGGGCGTAGTACTTTTCCTCGCCCACCAGCCTGAAGGCTGTTTCCATTTCCTGTTCCGACAGGCTCGGCTTAAAACGCAGCGCGGAGTTGGGAATCTTGAGCACATCCTGAGCCCTGTCTGTGAGGATCTTGACGTTGGCAGTCATTCCCGGGAACAGCTTCAGCTGGGGATTTGCGACATCGATCATGGCGTTGTACGTCACTACGTTCTGTACCACGGTGGAAGCGAGCCGCACCTGGCTGATCTTGCCACTGAACGAGTCTCCAGGATAGGCGTCCACGGAAAATGTCGCCTCCATCCCGGTCGAGATCTTGCCGACATCGGCTTCGTCAATATTGGTGCTGACCTGCATCTTGGTCAGGTCCTCGCCGATCGTGAAAAGAGTCGGCGAGGAAAAGCTGGCCGCCACCGTTTGTCCCTTGTCGATAGTGCGTGAAATTATCGTTCCAGAGATCGGGCTGGTAATGATCGTGTGTTCCAGATTGACCTTCGCCTGATCCAGGCTGCCCTGCGCCTGCTCCAGGCGATCCTCGTCAGCCTTCAGACGGGCTTGGCTGGACTCGATTTGCGCTTGCTGTGCCTGCTCAAGAGCGAGGTCAGCGTCCAGGGATGCCTGGGCGCTGTCGAGATCGTCTCGTGCGATCAGAGCCTGATCCCACAGCGCCTTCTGCATCTTCAGCTTCCGCTGCATGTTAAGGACGTCCACGTGGGCTTTCGCGAGGTTTGCCTTGGCACTGGCGATCGCTGCCTTGTCGTCGTTCAGGCTTGCCTCCGCGGTGCGCACGCTGGCTTCCGCCTGTTGCACCTGCGTCTGAAAGAGCTCCGGATCCAGCTTGGCGAGGAGCTGTCCCTTCTTGACGGCGGAGTTGAAATCCGCATAGAGCTCGGCGACGGTCCCTGACACCTGTGTCCCGACCTGCACGGTCGTGACCGCTGCAAGTGTTCCTGTACAGGTGACTTGCAGAACCACATCGCCGCGTTCGACTGTTCCCAAAAGGTATGTTGGCTTGTCAGCTCTTACGGTGAAAAACTCATAGGCGGCGAAACCGCCGAGCGCGCCCAACATGACTAGTGTCATCCAAAGGTATTTGCTCGTATACCAACGCCTTCTTTTAGCCATAACTCCACTCCTACCACCCTGACCTCGAGATTCCAGGCCCTTGTTCTTAAGCCGCTGGTTAAGATGCGGCTCTCTACTTAAAGGTTACGCCATTCCGGGACGTTTGTTTTGTCCGGAACCTGCGCTTCCGCTGCGATTGGGCCATTGCGAGCCAGAGAAGCCACGAATAATACGGCGCGGCGAAGTCGCTCCACGCTTTTCATGTTTCTCGTGGCTGGCTTTTCCCTCCGTGTCTGAATCAAGGTCACTGCATCGAAAATATGCGCAGAAAGCCAACAACGTCGGTATCGGTATCAGGGTCGCAATAGCAGTCGCAATCGCAATCGGTCTTGCTGGTTCACAAAAGCCGACTGCGATCGCGATTGCGACTGCTATTGCGACCCCGATGCCGATACCGATGGTCGCCTCCAAGGGAAAGCATAGTCTTTTCATCCGTCCTCGGGTGCGCCCCGGTGCATGTGCTACCGTCCCCAATCTCGCAACCGATTTCCTTCCTGTGCGCCGTTGCAGGGGCCTAGCGCGGCACAAAGTTCTAGTGGATGTGTGCCGAGCCAAATGGTATAAACCTTGCTGAAAACGTACTATGGAATTATTCCCCAAGTTACCAACCATCAAACAACCGAGGTGGTTTCCATGTCTGCCAATTTGCCTGAGCTGGAAAGTGGAGCGTTGCCGCTGACGATTTTTTCGGAAGAAGAGCGGATGTTTCGAAAGAGCGTCCGTGAATTCGCGGAGGAACAGGTTCGCCCGCATGTCAGCAGGATGGATCGTGACGCCAAAATGGATCCGGATTTGATCCGACAGTTTTTCGGACTGGGCCTGATGGGGGTGGGCGTTCCCGAGAACTATGGAGGGGGAGGAACCTTTTTCATGGCTGTTCAGGCCGTGGAGGAACTGTCGCGTGTGGATGCAGCAGCCGGCGTTATCGTGGATGTGCAGAATACGCTCGTCTGCAACGCCATCTTGCGCTGGGGATCCGAGGAACAGAGGCAGAAGTATCTCCCGCGCATGTGCACGGACACCGTCGGTGCCTACGCTCTTTCCGAAGCGGGTTCGGGCAGCGACGCTTTCGCACTCGCGACGCGAGCGGAAGAGCGCGATGGCGGGTTCGTCCTCAACGGGCGCAAGCTCTGGATCACCAACGCGGGCGAGGCGGGCCTGTTCATCATCTTCGCCAACGTCAATCCTCAGCTCGGCTACCGAGGCATCACGGCCTTCATCGTCGAGCGAGATACGCCCGGCTTCAGCGTAGGCAAGAAAGAAGACAAGCTGGGTATTCGTGCCAGCTCAACTTGCGAGCTGATCCTCGAAGAGTGCTTCGTGCCGCGCGCGCAAGTGCTCGGCGATGTCGGCAAGGGCTACAAGGTCTCGATAGAGACTCTGAATGAGGGGAGAATCGGCATTGGCGCGCAAATGGTCGGCGTCGCTCAGGGCGCTCTGGAGAGCGCCACCAACTATGCACGCGAAAGGAAGCAATTCGGGCAGCCGCTGGCAAACTTCCAGGGCGTGCAGTTTCAGATTGCTCGAATGGCGACCGATCTCGAGGCGGCACGCCTCATGGTCTACAACTCCGCAAGGCTGAAAATGGCCGGCAGCCCATTTACCAAAGAAGCCGCGATGGCGAAGTTGTTCTCATCCGAGATGGCGGAGAGAGTGTGCGGCGGGAGTCTGGAGATTTTCGGAGGCTACGGGTACACCAAGGAATTTCCGGCTGAGAAGTACTACCGAGACGCCATGATTGGGAAGATCTACGAAGGCACCTCCAACATGCAGCTTCAGACCATTGCCAAGCTGATCCTCGCCCAATAATGTGGCGCTGGATTGAGCGCCACGCGCCCGGGATGGCATGATCTCTATCTGATATCCCGTTGGTGTCTTGGGAACCGGGTGTTATGGCTGGCCACGCGCGCGCCTCTGAATGCCTTGCCAACGGCAGCATTCGGAATTACATTGCCCTGTTGATTGATTTGCAAAGGCACACACTGCGATTCAGGATGGCGGGGAAAAACATAGCCACGAGTAACACGAATAACACGAAAAGCGAGGCGACTTCCAAGGAGCAGCAGCGGGATGGAGCAACGCAGAGCCTGCCTCTACTCCATTCGTGTTATTCGTGGCTGCTTTTTTTCTTGTAGTGTCTGAATCACAGAGGCACACAAGCGCATCTTGCACCTGGAATTCCCGTGTGGTAGTGTGTTGCATTCTCTCCTGCTCCAATGCTGATCAACGAAGGCTCTAACTATTGCTAGGTAACGCACATGCTGCGTGGTGCGACTGCAAGCGACCTATGAAGATGAAAGTATATTTTCACGACAATTGCTTCGATGGCCTGGCTTCTGCCGCCGTGTTCAGCGATTTCTACCGCAACAGGTTCCAAGAGCACGCCGAGTTCGAGTACGAAGGCCTGGCGCATCGCGCCGGACAGCTCTTCCTTGATGTGCAGTTCGACGGGAATGAGAATGCGATCGTAGACTTCAAGTACTCAAGCGATCCGCGGCTGACCTGGTGGTTCGACCATCATCAGAGCGCCTTCCTGAGCACGGAGGACGAGGGTCACTTCCGCGCCGACCTCAGCGGAAAAAAATTTCACGACCCGACTTACAAATCGTGCACAAAGTTCATCGCGCATATGGTGGGCAAGCACTTCAATTTCGAGATGAGCCGCCTGGATGAACTGATTCAATGGGCCGACATCATCGACGGTGCCCAGTTCTCCGACGCGCGCGCAGCGGTCGAACTGGGTGCGCCGGCGATGAAGCTCATGATGGTCATTGAGGGAGTCCGCGATCCGCAACAAAGCCGAAGGCTGATTGAGGATTTCCAGAGAAAATCGCTGGGCGAGATCATAGGGCTCGATTGGGTGCAGTCGGCCTTTCGCCCGCTGTACGACCGTCATCTCAAATCGATCGACATCATCCGCGGCAAGGCGTGCTACGCTAAGGGAACCGTCTACTTTGACATCAGCGGATACGACGACATGGAAGGGTACAACAAGTTCATACCTTATTACCTGTATCCCGAAGCCGTCTACTGCGTCGGCCTAAGCCGCTCGAGCTTCCGCTCCAAGATTTCGGTGGGATCCAATCCATGGAGCCCGCGACCCCGCACCCACAACCTGGCCGCTCTTTGCGAACGGCACGGAGGTGGAGGACACCCGGTGGTGGGGGCCATTTCTTTTGCGCCGGAGGACCTGCCCCGGGCGCGGCGCATTGCGCTGGAGATCGCGCAAGAGCTGCGCAACGAGCCTTAGCTGCATAGCCGATTCATCGGAAGGATCCAATCCCCAACTCCGCCCCGTGGAAGCTTTTCGGATGCGGGTCCAGGGTGAGAACATGATCTGTCTGCGGGATCCCCTGGGACTGGCGGCGCAGCCGATCTTCCTCACCGGGCCGCAGGCGTTCCTGGTATCCCTCATGGACGGCACCAACTCTCTGAGGGATATCCAGGCCAGTTTTTTCCGGGAGGCCGCTGAGATTCTGCCGATCAGCGCCCTGGAGGACCTGGTAAAGCAGCTCGATGCCCACCACTATCTGGACAGCCCATCCTTCCGTGTCTTCTACGACTCGCTCGTGCAGGAATTCCGGCGCGCGCCCACGCGCCCGGCTCGACATGCGGGCGAGGCTTATGAAGGGCGCGAGGAGACGCTACGGCTCCAGATCGACGGCTTCTTCACCGGCCCCGGCGGTCCGGGACCCATTTCGGCGCCTGAACCCAACCAGCCGGTGCGCGGGCTGATTGCCCCCCACATCGATTTTTGCCGCGGCGGGCCCACCTACGCTCATGCCTACAAGGTGCTGGCGGAACACCCTGGGGCGGATCGCTTCATCGTCTTCGGCACTTGTCACAATCCCATGCGGATGCGCTTCGCGCTTACGGAAAAGGACTACGAGACGCCGCTGGGCGCGGCCTCCGCCGACTGCGAGTTTATCCGGCGGCTGGCGCTAAAGCTGCCCACCGATCGAGATTATTTCCAGGACGAGTTTGCCCACCGGGGAGAGCACTCAATCGAGTTCCAGATGGTGTGCCTGCGTTATGTTTTGGGATCTGAATTCAAGGTCATCCCCATTCTTGTCGGTTCCTTCCAGGAGATTCTTCTTGCGGGCAGGAGCGCGGCTGAAGATCCGGAAGTCACAGACATGGTGATGGCCCTGAAGGAGGCCATGGCGGAGTTACCAGGAAGGTACTGCGTGATTGCCGGGGCGGACCTCGCTCACATCGGCCGTCATTTCGGAGATCCGATGGGCCCAACCGAGTCTTCTTTGCGCGACGTGGCGCGAGAAGACCGCAAGTTCCTGGAGTATGTCGAACACGGTGATGCTGAAGGCGCATTTCGCTTTATCGCCGCGGAGCGCGACCGGCGCCGGGTGTGCGGCTACCCCCCGATCTACATGGCCCTCCGCTGCCTGGAGAATCCTCGCGGCCAACTGCTGGACTACCGGCAGTGGTCCGATCTGCAATCAGGTGCCGCGGTTACCTTTGCCAGTATCGCTTTGTTCTAAAAGCAAAGACAGCCCCGAATAACACGAATTTATGATTTCGTGTTATTCGAAGCTGCCTTTGCTTGCAGTGTCTGAATCGCGGGCCCAATGCAACTGAGGCTTGTTCCTTCTTTCCCACCTGTGCTAAGTTCCGCCCACCACACTCACCACGAGAGGGAGATTGCTAAGATGATGAATGCGAAGAAAAAATGGTGCGGCCGATGGGTGCAGGTACTCGTGATCGGCATGTTGCTCGCCGTGGCGATGAGCCCGGAAAAGGGGCAGGCGCAAGCGCAGGCACAAGCGGCGACAGCCAAGCGGGCTTTCGAGACTCGCGATTGGTACCGCGTAAAAACGGTGGCGTCGCCGGCCATGAGTCCGGATGGGAAATACGTTGCCGTACAGGTCACTTCGGTCCTGGAAGCTGCGAACAAGCGGGTAAACGAAATCTGGGTGGTATCCACCGCTCCTGGCGGCGATCCCGTGCGTTTTACGGCACCCGGAGTGGACAGCACCAATCCCCGATTCAACGCCGACGGAACGTTACTGATCTTCAACTCGACACGCCCCGGTTACCCTGGCAACCAGTGGGCAATCCGGATGGATCGTCCGGGTGGAGAGTTTCCCTACACAACCGCGAGTGCGGGCCCGGGCAGTGAGGCCGCCGACAGCGGAGAGTTCAGCGGGCGCCAGGGCGGCGCCTTTCCCGGCGGCGGTGGCTTTCCGGGTGGCGGGCCCGCGTCAAGCTCACCGAAAGACGGCAGCTTCATCGTGACGACCGGCACTGAAGGGGCACCGGCTGCTGCAGGAGGCGGCGCAGGACAGGGCCGCGGCGGCGGTCGGGGCACGGGGCAGGGAGGCGGCCCAGACGAGGCACGTGGCGCCGTGCCTGCAGACCCGAACGATCCGTACGCGAAGATGCCGCCGATGGCCAAACCGCCTGCGACGGCCATCACACTCCCGCTGGATCCCGCACGCTTCGACGGCAATCCCGAGCACGGGCGCGGCCGCGGGCGGAGCTCGAGGCGGTGGCGGAACCCGAGGGGGAGAAGGCGGCGGACGCGGCACGGGAGGCGGTGGCAACAACAACCAGCCGCCGGCGCAGATTCTCGTGGATAAGAAAGATGGCGCAGGGCGTAAGGCGCTTACCAACACGCCCTATTCCCATCGCAATGCCGTCGTGTCCCCCGATGGCAAGTGGATCGCATTCCTCGCCGACGGAGATCTCCGTGCCGACACGGAAGTGCGCGCGGTGCGCGACTCGATCGCCAAGCTGGATACCGAAGCCGCACGGGCGGCCGCGACCCGCGATCGCCTGCAGTCGGATATTTTTGTCATCCCCGCCATCGGAGGGGAACCGAAGCGCATCCACACGCCCGGCAGCGAAAACGCGCTGGTGTGGTCCCCTGATTCG
>JBEKYG010000200.1:0-7875 GCA_049511215.1 Acidobacteriota bacterium
ATGCTTTTTGCGTGCAGGAAACTCGGGCTGCGGTCTTGGGAAGCATTATGGGACTGCGGTCGCGATGGATGAGCCATCCTGCGGCCGTATGGCAGGCAGAGTTCAAGCCCTTTCAGCTCTCCTTGGCGGCAGGTTTTGGCTTGGAAATACCCAAGACGGTTGTAACGAACGAACCACAGGTAATTCTGGAGTCATACGCCGAGTTCGGCAGAATGATCGTCAAAGCAACGAGATCCGGCCACCTGACGCGGGCAGGAGAGGAGTTCGCGATGTTTACCTCAGAAGTGCTAGAACGGCACTTAGAGGAGGTGAACCGTGCAAAATTGAGCCCGGCAATCTACCAAGCGCTGATTCCCAAACGCCATGACATTCGCGTGACAATCGTTGGCCAGCAGGTATTTGCAGTGGCTATAGAGTCACAATCTGACCCGAGTGCGATGATCGATTGGCGGCAAACGCAGAACTCTCAACTTCCTCATCACCGCATAACGCTGCCGGCGGATATTGCTAGCAAGCTTCTCCTGTTGATGGACTCAATGCGCCTAGCCTTTGGTGCCGTGGATATGATCGAGACTCCCGACGGAGAGTATGTGTTTCTGGAGATCAATCCCAACGGGCAATGGTTGTGGTTAGACGACATGTTGGATTGTGGAATATCGGACGCCGTGGCGACATGGCTCTCAAAAACGGACTTGATATGAAATGGCGAGAACATTTCTATTGTGTTACTGATTGTGTGTTTCCTACCGTGGAACCACGCAATCGCGCGGAAGTGATTGCCGATCGCGATAAGCAGGCCAGGATGAGGTCGGAATACGAAACACGCATTATGGAGCTCCCAGAAGAGGATCTTGCCGGATATCTCCAAGAGTGCGTGAAGTCTCTGGGAACAGAAGATTTGCGCGGGCAAAGCGTTGATTCGCGCCTTACCAGTATCGTGGGATTGTGTTCCATTGCCGGCACCATCGTGTTCGGCACCCTTCTCGTCAAAGCAACCATGCCCCCTTTGGGTTGGTGGCGATGGGTAATGGCACTCGGCGGATTATACTTAACAGCGCAGCTTTGCGCTGCGATTCTTGCTGCAGTACGGGGCCTTGCTCGCCGCGAGTATCTCGCCATTGATCCGTTCCCGTATCCGCGAGGTGAAGCAAAGACCCTACATCAGCGGCGCCGGATCGGCGAGTATTCTGAAGCAATCCTTGACCACCGGATACGCAACGATGAAAAGGTAACGCAGATGGCAGTGGCACACCGCGCGCTCATGAATTTCCTTGTGACACTGCTTTTGCTGGCTTGCTTCGGTGCTTATTCCGTCATCAAAGGTTGAGGAATCTATACGATTCCTTATAGATACCCATTGATAGCGCGTCCTCCCGCGTAGCAATGAGGCTATCGAACGCAACCGGTAAGCGTGGTACATCAAAACTCGGCTGGACATATTGATTATGCTGGGTGCATGGAAATGCAAAACGCTCCCAAACCATTGCAGCCTGTAGCATCGGTCGAGCGTCTGCAAATGATTGAACAGCTCCGGCGCAGCGGTCTCACCCGCAAAGCATTTTCACGGCAATATGGAGTTGCACTCGCAACATTGAGCTGCTGGCTTAGTAAAGCGAAGCGTGAATCGAGTCCTCCCAGTCCTCCCACCGCTGTGACTTTCAGCGAAGTTAAAGTGCGGAGGATCGGGGACGGACCTCGATTAATGGTGGAGTGACAAGAGATTTTGCTTTCAGGAGGGTCCAGGACAGGCTTAGCTGCGATTTTTGCCCTCCTTTTTTGATCACAAGAACAATCGAAGGCCCGATCTCCAGTAGCATGGTGAATTTGCTAAGAAAGGTGATGTCATGACAAATCCTCCGGATCAGCCGCTCCACTCAGAGATCATTCTCTACCAGACTGAAGACGGCAAAACGCGCATAGATGTTCGGTTAGAAGGCGAAACGGTTTGGCTGACTCAGAAAATCATGTCAGAGCTGTTTCAGAAGGATCTGCGGACCATCAACGAGCATATTCAAAACATCTTCGCCGAAAAGGAACTCGATCCGGATGCAGTTATCCGGAATTTCCGGATAACTGCCTCTGACGGCAAGTCCTACGAAACGCAGCACTACAACCTTGATCTGATCATCTCCGTCGGCTACCGGGTAAAATCGCACCGAGGCACTCAGTTCCGCATCTGGGCTACCCAGCGATTGAGAGAATATATCATCAAGGGCTTCACTCTTGACGACGAGCGGCTCAAGCAGGCGGGCGGCGGCAGCTATTTTGATGAGTTACTGGCCCGTATTCGGGATATCCGCTCCTCGGAAAAGCTTTTCTGGCGCAAGGTGCTTGACATCTATGCGACCAGCGTGGATTACGACCCGAGCACGGACATGTCCAGGCAGTTTTTCGCCGTGGTCCAGAACAAGATGCACTGGGCCGCCCACGGACACACCGCAGCCGAAATCATTGCGGCTCGCGCCGATGCCGCGCAACCGCACATGGGGTTGACCTCCTGGAGCGGGGCCCATCCCAATGCCGATGATATCGAGATCGCCAAAAACTATCTGAACCGCGAGGAGCTGGACACCCTCAATCGCATCGTCTCCATGTATTTGGATTTCGCGGAACTCCAGGCACTCAACCGTAGGCCAATGTACATGCGCGACTGGATTGCCAAGCTGGATGACTTCCTGCGCGTCAGCGAACGGGAGATTCTGACCCGCGCGGGAAAGGTCAGCCACGATACAGCTATCGAAAAGGCAAGAGCGGAATTCGAGAAGTTCCGCAGGCTACACGCGGATGATCCCTCACCTGTGGAGCGCCATTTTGTGGAAGCGGTCAGAGAATTGAAACAGCTGGAAAGAATGAAAAAACCAAGAAACACACGAAAATCGCAAAAACGAAAATAGGATGCGTAGATCAGATGAGTTCCGCCAGCTGTTGGTCTCGCGAATTAACCCTCCGATCGCGGAGCCATATACGAAGCCGGCGCGCTTTTTCGAGTTCGAGCGCACGTTACGTAATGAAGCCGAAGGCAATGTCTGCGATGTGCAGGTGGAAAAGAACCGGCGATATGTGCGCCCCGGGAAACCTCTTGAACTGTCTCTATTTTCCGAAAGGCCCGGTAATTAAAAGTTTACTTCGATCTATTGATCATGGAATCAACAGCTTAGAGAGGTTGATATTTTCCGGCAACGGAGGCGAGCCAACAAAGCGAGTTTCGGCCATCGGATGGGGCAGCGGGCCAGCACAAATGAGATGGATGCAACGAATCGTGAGTGATCAAGCCGGACGAACAGGTTGGCGCTTCCCGGAAATTCGCGAGGTACCTGCCGTTTTGGGCGTGACCCTTTATTTAAGGGGAAGCCTATTTCTCAAAGCAGGAACAAAGATAAATTCAGCAATATCAACAACTTGCTTATTTAAGCGTTTCCCATGCCGACTATCTTGCTGGGGGATCGGTACCGGACATTGCTCAGCCGGCATAAGCCCCGGGCCGCTGATACGCTGAGGTAGGTTAAGGAGCTGGTGATCGGTACATCGCATGTTGGAGGACTCACTTATAGAACTGGAGTTTCTATGAACGGACAGCTCCCGCTCACGGCCACGCCGATCCAGACCAGCGAGGCGGATCATTTCAACCTGCTTGCGCTTCTTGATCCGGATGAATTCGGCAATTGTGACCTCTATCGCATGCGCCCGCTGAACGCAGCTTCCGTCTCCCATTCAAGCATCTTTATCGAGTGGAAGCCGGATCATGTCGATGTCATTGAGAATGCGGATCCTATCCAGGTTGCCGACGGCATCGAGATTGTGGAGGCAGCATGGATGTCGAAGCGGCCCGCGGCTAATCCGATCGGCGAGGCATTGAACGCCCTGCCGCCGCCCGACGGGATCATACGTCTTTGCGCGGGGCACGGCGCCGGCGAGCTGACGGCCAAATGGAGTGAGGGGCACATGAAGGAACTCCTGGCGGAAATGGTGGTGCAAGCCAAAGCATTGCAGATTGATGATCGTCGATTGTCGATTGAAAAGAGCCATCAGTGCAAGATCGTCCATCATCAATCAAAAATCGGAGATGCCTCCTCATGACCAATCTGCCGGAGAGAACCAATAAAACCGAGATCATTCTCTATCAAACCGAAAACGGTCAGACCCGGATTCAGGTCCGCCTCGTGGACGAAACGGTCTGGCTAACCCAGGCCGATATGGCCTCGCTTTTCCAAACCACGCCGCAGAACATCACGCTTCACCTGGGAAATATCTTTCAGGAAGGGGAGTTGGACGAGGCGTCAACTTGTAAGGATTTCTTACAGGTTCAGAAAGAAGGCGGCCGGGCGGTCCGGCGCAGCCGCCGTTTCTACAACCTGGACGCCATCATCTCGGTGGGATATCGAATCAAAAGCCATGTTGCCACCCAGTTCCGCCAATGGGCCACCCAGCGTCTGCGGGAATACATCGTCAAAGGCTTTACGCTGGACGACGATCGGCTCAAGCAGGCTGGCGGGGGCAATTATTTCGACGAGCTGCTCGCCCGTATCCGGGATATCCGTTCCTCGGAAAAGGTTTTCTGGCGCAAGGTGCTCGACATTTATGCCACGAGTATCGACTACGATCCCAACACCGACCTGTCGCAACAATTCTTCGCCGTGGTCCAGAACAAAATGCACTGGGCCGCCCACGGCCATACCGCCGCGGAGATCATCGCCGCACGCGCCGATGCTGCCAAACCAAACATGGGCCTGACCTCATTCGCAGGAGTCCATCCCAAGCAGGCCGACAGCGAGATCGCCAAGAATTACCTGAACCTGGAAGAGCTGGATACCCTCAACCGGATCGTCACGATTTACCTCGACTTTGCCGAACTTCAAGCCTTGAGTCGCAAACCCATGCACATGAAGGACTGGATCGCCAAGCTCGATGAGTTTCTGAAAGTCAGCGAACGGGAGATCCTGAAGCATGCGGGCAGAATCAGCCACGAGGAGGCTATCGAAAAGGCGAGGATCGAATATGAAAAGTTCCAAAAACAGATCTTGGAAGAGTCGTCTCCCGTTGATCGCCATTTCATCGAAGCAGTGAAGGCAGTGAAAAAACTGGAAAAGAGCAGGCCACGAAACACGCGAACAAAACGATAGCAGGATCGGGGACGAGCCTCGGCGCGATTCTTGCACCATTTCTTCAGCATTAAGCAAAAAACGGAGGCGTCGGAAAATGGGAAAATGGGGATGCTTCCCGTTTTTGAGGATTCGAACGGAGACTGACGACCGCAACGGTTTGGCGGAAAGGGATATTTGAGAATCCTTGTGCTTGAATTTGAGAAACAGGCTGCTCAAATCGGAAATTCATAAAGGAATTCCGCGCATGCGAGCAATTGCCGCCGAGGAGATGCTGGATGTACCTGATGTATGTTGACGAAAGTGGCGATTGCGGGCTCGTAAATTCGCCAACCCGCTACTTTGTGCTCACTGGAATGGTAGTGCACGAGTTGCGCTGGCAGGCATGTTTGGAACAGTTGATCGAATTCCGCAGACGTCTCAAAGCGCGATTCGCCCTCCGTCTACGAGACGAGATTCATGCAGCGCATTTTATCAGCCATCCAGGCGAATTGATTCGCATCCCTCGAAATGATCGTCTCACCATCATCCGCATGTTTGCCCGCGAGCTTGCCGCACTCACAGATGTGAACATCATCAACATCACCGTCGACAAGTCCGGGAAAGCGCCCGGCTACGATGTCTTAGACATGGCCTGGAAAGCGTTGATTCAGCGTTTTGAAAACACCATTACCCACCGCAACTTTCGAGGCCCTGCGAACGCAGATGAAAGGGGCATGATTTTTTCAGACAATACGGAGAACAAGCAAATCACTGATTTGCTCCGCAAGATGCGTCGTTTCAACCCGATTCCTAATCAGCCATATTTCGGCCAAGGCTACCGCAACATCGGGATTGGAAAAGTTATCGAAGATCCGAGTTTTCGGGATTCCGGCCACTCTTATTTCATTCAGGCGGTGGATCTTGCAGCTTTTCTGCTCTACCAGCTATTGGCACCTTCGGCATATTTCAGGAAAAAGGGAGCTTCGGGGTACTTCAACATTCTCGATCAGGTGTTGTGCAAGGTGGCTTCGTCGTCGGACCCTTAAGGGATTGTGCGGCTGTAAATGAAAAAGGGAGCCTTTCGACTCCCCGGAGGAATCCTACTAGCCAGACGAGCCGGAGTTCAGATTCCGCCCTTATGATATCGCCCCAGGGAATGGGAAGTCAACGAGATTGAGAGAATGGGACCCATGCCGGCTGCAATAAAAGCGGCAGGAGTGATGAGCTCTCGTTGGAATCGGGGTCGGGCATGGGTAAATGGTGCAAGAATCAGAGTTCATCGTCCCTGAAGGGTACAGGAACAGGCTTAGCTTCGATTTTTGCCCTTCATTTTTTCGAATAGGCGGCTGCAGCGGCTGTATTGAGGAAAGGTAACCATTCCAAGCTGACGAACGCAGGCAGCACTAACGGTGCGCGGGCGCACTGATAATTGGGCGCCCTATGAGGGGAGTCATCCGTGAAGACACTGAAAAAGTTCTTGACCGATCTCGATTCGATCCCTGCATCGGCAGCGTGGCTGCTGGCCGATCTCGGGGAGGCACGCGGAAAGCAGGAGCTTTTCGTCCGCCAATCGCCGCAAAAGCTGAAGGCCTTGAAGGAGCATGCGCTCATTGAAAGCGCCATCTCATCGAACCGCATCGAGGGGATCGAGGTTGACCGGGCCCGAGTCGGCACGATCGTTTTCGGGAAACCGCCATTGCGTGACCGCAATGAAGAAGAAGTTCGGGGCTATCGAGATGCGCTGAAGATGATCCATGAGCGCGCTTCCGATCTTGATGTCTCTGTTGAAACGATCATCAAAATGCACCGGCTTTGCCGCAACGGCGCATGGGATGCCGGCAGATTCAAAGAGAAGCAAGGAGACATCATCGAGAAGTACCCGGACGGGCGCGCTCGCATACGATTCAAAACCGCTTCCCCGGAGCTGACGCCATCATTCATGCGGGAGTTGGTGTCCGCATGGGACCGCTGCCTGGTAGAAAAGGCTGTCCATCCTTTGGTTGCGCTTGCCGCCTTCAATCTTGACTTCCTTTGCATTCATCCATTTCGAGACGGAAATGGACGAGTCTCACGTCTCATGCTTCTGCTTCAGAGCTACCTCCTCAGCTATGATGTCGGGCGCTACATCAGCCTGGAACGGCTTATAGAGCAAAACAAGGAGCGCTATTATGAAACGCTCGAATTGAGCTCCCAGGGCTGGCACGAGGGGAAACATGATCCCTGGCCGTATATAAGCTACCTCCTCTTTATCATCAAATCGGCATACAGGGAATTCGAAGACCGGTTGGGGCAGACCAAAAGCCCGCGCGGCGCCAAGACGCAATTAATCGAAACCGCCATCAGCAATTTCCCGGGTTCGTTTTCTCTGACCCAACTCGAGGACGCCTGTCCAGGGGTAAGCCGGGACATGATCCGCAGGGTCCTGCGCAATCTACAGGCAGGCGGAAACGTGGAATGCCTGGGCCGCGGCCCCGGCGCCGCCTGGCGCAAGAAGAGGTAATACCCTCAAAAGAGGGTAATATAAAGGGTAATGTGATTTCCGAAAAGCACGGCGGGAGGATCGGGGACGGACCTCGAGAACTGGTGCAGTGACCAGAGATCATGCTCTCAGGCGGGCCCAGGAACAGGCTTAGCTGCGATTTTTGCCCTCCTTTTTTGATCACAAGAACAATCGAAGGCCAGATCGCCAGTGGCATGGTGAAGTTGCCAAGAGAGGTGAGGTCATGACAAATCGTCCGGATCAGCGCTCCACTCAGCGATCATTCTCTACCAGACTGAAGACGGTACAACGCGC
>JBEKYG010000201.1:0-7851 GCA_049511215.1 Acidobacteriota bacterium
CGGCCAAATCCTGCAGGGCCTGGGCCGGCTTGATGAGGCGGCTGCGCAATATAAGGAGGCGCTCAAACACGATCCGGGTTCCGCCGAGGCTCAGAACAATCTCGGGGTCGCTCTGGCGGGGTTGGGCCGGATTGAGGAGGCGGCGACGCACTTCAGGGAGGCTCTCCGGCTCAAGCCGGACCACGCCAGCGCCCGCGCTAACCTCACCAGGGCTCTCGCCTTGCTCAAGAAGGAAAACAGGCCAGTCGGACTATAGCCCGGATTCTGCTATGTGGAGGCCCAACCCAGCGCCGTCAACTCGAGCGTGATTGACCAGCCAGATTATGGGGACAGTCACCACAATCCCCAAATTCAACACTCGAATATCAGCGGCAATCACCCCTTGCCCAAACTTCCCTCCGAGGCCGGACCTCGGGAAGTAGGGTCGAATCTGGGAATTGTGGTGACTGTCCCCATAATTGCGCTCGTGTTCTTTCTGGCTTAGGTTCTTTCCCTACTGTCTGAATCGCAGTGGCTGCGCAAAAACGAGATGTCCTTGATCAGCCTATCATCCGTGTCAGCTGATGCTTTGGCAGGGCTCCGATAACGCAGCGGGTCCGTTTGGAGGCGCCAGCTCTCCCTGAGGGCGTTCACGGCCGTCAGGAACCAAAGCCTGAACCGTGGTTGGAATTCCTCCAGAATTTGCCGCAGTCCGCCCCCGAGTCTTTCCTCGAGTTCCTTCCTAAAGTGCCGTGCGCTGGTTGCCTGGCTGGTCCGCGCCAGAGGTCCCGGCGGCGAGATTGTCACGCCGTTTAATGGCGAAGCTAGGGGCAAGGGGAAAGCCGAAAGCTCGGGGAGTTCCTCGGCAATGACTCCAGTAGCATGGCCGCTTTCCTTCAGTTCCTTGATCCCGGCGCTGACTTGGCCGATGAGTTCCTGGTATGCCTTTATAAATGGGTTGCAGCGCGAGGCAACAGCAACGATTACGGCTCTCACGACGAGGTCGGAGGAAATGCCGCCCGCTTGATCGGCGCTGGTGGATCCGCGTGGTAGGTCAAAGGCGGCCTGCTCCAGAATCTTCTCGGCCCAGCCTGATATCTTGTCGATCTCATGCTCCCAATGATGTTGGAACGAGACCAGGCTTTCATCCGCTCGGCGCAGGACTCGTTCGGTGTCCTGCGAAAGGCCACCGCTCGCGGAAGAGCGGCTTGACGTTACCTCCAAAGTTGCCAGGAGGGATGCGCACAGCGACTGCGCCCTCCGGCCAACAGCCTCGATCAAGGTTTCGCGCGATTGCAGCAGCCGTGGAGAGATCATCTGCTCGAACCAGGCGTTCACGCGCGGTACCCAGGACCCGGCCGAGGAAAGGGGAGTTACTTCCGGAAGTGAGCCCAAACGCTCGGCGATGGCTTCGCGGCTATATGCGAGCACCCGTTCCACGTCTTTTGGTGAAAGAAGATCGCACTTGCTGATGATTACGAGCAACGGGATGCCGGCGGTGTGAAGTACACGGAGGAGGTCGAGATCCTCTTGGCCAAGCGGAGACTGCCCGTCCACCAGAACCAATCCAAGGTCCGAGTCCGGCAGGTAGGCATGCGAGAACCCGGTAGCGCTTTTCAAGAGACCGCCAAAGCCAGGCTCGGCGACAAAGGCAAGACCCTCCTGGAGCCTCCTTGAGGCCACAGAGGCTTCGAGAACCATGACGCGCTTCGAGTTCGCAGGGTTCTGCTCCTCGGTAGCAAACTCGGCCAGCCTTGTCACGGGAAGTTCTTCACTATGGTCCACAAAAGAAACCCGCAGCCGCGGCTCTGAGCCTGCAATGATGTGGATGGGAACGGCGGTCATCGGCATTGCCCCCACGGGCAATAGCTCCATCTCCAACAGCCGGTTGATGAGTGAGGATTTCCCGGAGGTGGCATGGCCAAAAACGGCAATCTCATATTGGGGCGATTGGACCCTTCGGATAATCGCATTCAAGGCCGGCAGAAACTCTACCATCCCGTGGTGCGTGATGATCTGCGTCATCCGCTCCAGCAGCGTGGTGAGTGGTTGTGCTGTTTCCAAATGACCGAGCACATTGGCTTGCGCCGCGCGTGAGTCAGTCAAAAAAGCGAGCAGCCGGCTTACCAGTCTACGAATCTCCTGAAGGGTCCAGGCCAAGTCGCGTGCGGCGGCAGGATCCATTTTCCCATACCCGCGCATCTTCTCAGGATAGATGTCCTCAAGCGTGAGGTCGAGGGATGTGAGGCCGGTTCGGATTTTTCCACTGCATGAGGTTGCCGTCGAGAGACGCTCAATTCCGCATTTTTCCAGCAGCCTCGACATCTGCTCGCGGATCTTTACCGCATAGCTCTCGACCCAACGCGCCTCCTGCGGCGACAAGTCGTGTACGTAGCCTGAAAACAAGGGTTCTGCGCCGGGCGCCAACGCGTGCAGACTGTCCTGTAACAACCTGTCGGCGTACTGGAGCGATGTCAGAATTCTTCGCTTGGAATTGTCGTTCAGCCCAGCCATTTATAGACTCCGAAATCCAGGAGGTACTGGCATGACCAGAATGCCTTTCCAACGACGGGGGAACTAGCTATAGGTGCTCGGACTGTTGCGGCCACAGCCTAATTTCCATCTCTCACAACCCGGCTGTCATGAAAAACTCCTACCAGGCGGCTGTCCGGTAGGAGTTATCACAATCGGCGTTCCGTGGAGATGGTTAAGGGCAAACTCTAGCGCTCCTCGCCGAAAATCTTAGCCTGCTGCCTCCGTGGAGTCAATCCACGGCTAACATGAATCTGCGATCCAGGCAGTGCAAGAAAAAATAGCTCCGAATTACATCGTCGGCATTGCCGCAACCAAAATCTAACGCCAAGGCGCCAAGGCGCCAAGAACTTTATTCCCTGGTTTTATTGCGTCTTAGAGTCTTTGCGCCTTGGCGTTAGATTTTGGTTGCGTCGGTGGCTGTTGACTTCTCGGATGGCCCTGTCTATAGTGAGCGCCACTTCAGGAGGTGAGACTTGCCGGTATTCAGCGACCCTGGATCCGACCAGCGTCCACTTCGGCTTGGCCAGAACATGCGGCAGCATCCGCGGCGGGGACGTGGGTCAGTTTCCGGGTGGGTACTCCGATGATGGACGGTCGAGCGGATCCTGACACAATCGTCAAGCCGGAGCCGAGCCGCGCATATCGATGGGCAGTGCTCCTCGCCATGAGCCTCGCAGTATACGGCAGCTACTATGCGTTTGACTGCATTGGGCCGCTGGCCCCGCTCCTCAGCCGTCAGCTCCACTTCGCGGATTCCGACATCGGGCTGCTGCAGGCGATTTACAGCTTTCCGAACATATTCATGATGCTGGTTTCGGGCGTCATCATCGACCGCATCGGCGCGAAGAAGTCGGTCTTCCTGTTTGGCTTCACTACCTTTGTCGGCCTGATCGTGACGGCGCTCACTCCTCGTCTTGGCGTCATGGCGGCCGGCCGTCTGATTGTTGGGGTCGGTGCCGAGTCGCTGGCGATTGCCACCATCGCCGGGAACGCGCGCTGGTTCCGCGGCAAGGAACTCAGCCTGAGTTACGGCGTGAAAGCCACGATCGAACGGTTTGGGTCGCTGAGCGCGCAGGTGTCCCCGGCGTGGATGGCCGCGGCCTATGCCTATTGGCAATGGCCGTTGCTGGTGGCGGTGGGGTTCGGCACGTGTTGCGTGATCGGCGCCGCCCTTTACTGGATCCTGGAGTCGCGGGGTGAGAGGCGCTATAACTTGGGCGATGAAGAGCAAATGGAGAAGGTGCCCTTCCGCGCGGCGTTCAAGTTCAACCGCTCGTATTGGCTGATTGTCCTGATGTGTGTCACATGGTATTCGGGCATCTTTCCGTTCCTGACTTTTGCCCAGAAGTTCCTGATCCAGGCGCGACAGGTGACGCCCCAGTCTGCGTCGCTGTTTGTCGGCATGTTGCCGTTCTTTTCCATGATCGGCACCCCTCTGTTCGGCCATCTCGTCGACCGCGTGGCCAGGCGATCACTCTTCATGATGTTCGGAGCTTTGTTGCTGCTACCGGTCTATCTGCTGCTGGCGTACGCGAACATCCCGCTTGCGATCCCTATGGCAATGATGGGGATTGCGTTCGCGCTGGTCCCGGCCGTGATGTGGCCCTGCATTGCCTACGTCGTCCAGCCATCACGTCTCGGCTTCGCCTATGGCTTGATGGATGCGGTCCAGCAATTCGGGCTCACCGGATTCAACCTGCTGATCGGCTGGTCCAACGATCATTATGCCGCAAGCGTGGCAAACCCGGCGGGCTACCGGCCGGGCATGTGGATGTTCTCGTGCGTCGGGGTGGTGGCAATGCTGTTCGCAATCGGCTTGCGGCGGGTTGAAACCGGACCGCATAAGCACGGCCTCGAAACGATCAGGTCCTAGTTTGACGTTCCGGATACTGATAACTGATCGAGTGTACTAATCAGTTCATAAGTAGGTTGACAGTTGGCGTTATCAAAAAGAAAGCCGAACAATATTATATCCGTCGGGGTCGGAATCGGGATCGCAATCGCAATCGGTTGTATGGGTCTGCAAAAGCCGATTGCGACTGCGACCCCGATTCCGATACCGATGATCGCCACCCAAAGGGAACATGACCTCCGTCCAGCTCCTCTTTTCTCGATCCAATGTCCATTTATTTGTGAACTGATTAGTAAGTAGAGTATATACACGTTCCAAAAGGACCAGGGAACAAAGGGATGGAGACCGGGTGTCTCCCCTTTGCCGCTCGGATCCTGTTTGCGAACCAAGCAAGCTGAGTTTGAGGAAGGAGAAGGATATGGCAGAAGGTTTCTTACTTGAGAGAATGACCTGGCGGCAGGCACAGGCAGCGTTTGCGCGTACATCGTTTGTTGTCGTGCCGCTTGGCTCAACCGAGCAGCACGGCCCCCATCTGCCGCTCGGCACTGATTTTCTTGTGGCCAAGGAAATGGCCCGGCGCGTGGGCGAGCGTGCCAATGTCATCGTCACGCCCACCCTTCCTATTGGGTATGCCCAGTACCACGCCGTTTTTCCAGGCACGCTTTCGGTCAGCGAAGAGACGCTCACCAACGCTCTGATCGAAATCTGCGAAAACCTGCTTCGCTATGGCGCGACCCACATCCTGTTTATGAACGGCCACGGCGGCAACATGGTGGCGCTCCGCAGATGTGGTGAATGGCTGCGCGAGCGCTGCATCCCTTCGGCGGTCGCGTGTTGGTGGGAAATGACGCACGTGGTCAACCCCCATTGGCTGGCGCTCGGCCATGCGGACTACGTCGAGACATCCGCGATCCTTGCGCTCGATGAGTCGCTGCCGGATATGCCGGCTGCGAAAATTGCCGTGAACAAGCCGCTCACAGATAAGATTGCGCTCGACGATTTGCGTGCGGCTCGCTTCAAGGGTGCGCACCTGGCAGTCAACCTGATCATGACGGATGTGACCGACGACGGCGGGATGATGGAGTACGGAATGACGGGAGCCAAAGATTACACCATCCCGCCGGCCGCAGCGAGCAAGGAAATCGGCGAGAAGATCTATGAGGGGCTGGCAAACTACTACGCCGAATTCATCGAGGAATTCCGGCGTGTGAAACTGCCACCTATCGGATCGGTTGGCCCATTGGCAAAATCCTGATTTTGCAATTCGAGATTCGAAATTCGAAATTCCAAAATCTCGAATCTCGAATCTCGAATCTCGAATCTCGAGTCGCCGATTTCTTGGAGTCTTGGCGGTAGAAATCTGTTCCGTCTGGCAGTTGTCGGATTTCATAGGAAGGAGTGGTGTTATGTCGAATCGAGTATTAACCGTTGGCTCTCTGTCGGCCCAACCCGGCGAGACGAAGTTTGGTGTAAACGAGTTCCTGGTTCAGGACCGGCCGTATCGTCTCTCGATGTGGCTCATCAATGGCAAGGAGCCTGGACCGACGCTGGTCGTGACGGGTGGCGTCCATGCCGCCGAGTATGCCAGCATCGCGGCGGCTTTGGAATTGGGCCGCAACCTCCGTCCGGAACGTCTGCGCGGCAGCGTTATCGTCGTGCCTGTGATGAACGTCGCCGGCTTCAGCAGCCGCTCGATCTACCTCTGCCCCCTCGACGGCAAAAACCTGAACCGCGTTTTCCCCGGCAATGCGACCGGCACCGCCTCCGAGCAGATTGCCGACTGGATGTTCCAAAACGTGATACGGCAGGCGAGTTACTACGTGGATCTGCACGGCGGGGACCTGATCGAGACCCTCATCCCATTTACCATCGTTTTCCGGTCGGGCATCGAAGCGGTGGATCGGGTGTCGCTGGAGATGGCAAAAGTCTTTGGGATTCACTATCTAGTGCGCAGCGAGACACCCGGCTCGACTTACTCGACGGCTGCGAAGGCAGGGATTCCTTCCATCCTCGCAGAATCCGGTGGACAGGGGATATGGACAGCAGAGGATGTCGCGCGACACACGGACGGCCTGGACAGGCTGATGCGCCAGTTGCAGATGATCCCAGGTCCTGTTCCTGAGCCTGTGCCCTATACTCTGCTCGACCGGTTCATCTGGCTGCGCAGCCAGCATGAAGGTTGCTGGTACCCCTCAGTCTCGGTCGGTGATACCGTCAAGGAGGGTCAGGACCTGGGTTGCGTGAAGAATTACCCAGGCGACAACCTGCAATCAGCCACGTGCCCTGCGGATGGCCGCGTCTTATTTATCGTCTCGTCTCTTGCGATCAACGCCGGAGATCCGCTCCTGGCAATCGGCGCATAGACCGAGACCGCCTGTAATTCCGACAGCTGGGAAATAGACTCGGCCGAGAATAACGCGAAGAACACAGCGCGACCTCACCGCCACCAAGAGACCGAGAAATAGAAGTACCAAGGGGCAGAGGAGAAGTGGAGCGGAGGGGTATGGGGGGAAAAGCTGAGTTGCCCCTTGCTCCCCTGCCCCCGTGCACCCCTGCTCCTCTGCTCCTTGTGCGTCTTTTGGCTGCGGCTGTGCCGCGCTGTGTTATTCGTGGCTGCATTTCGCTCGCTGTGTCTGAATCGCACGAAACTGCGGGTTGATGAGCGCCTCGCCGGCCTTTAGTATTAACCTTGAGGTGCTCTTCATGCTGACGGGGATAGACTAATGACGGAACAGGACCCAAGACACGTCGTGCTCATCGCCGGTGGTGCGGTCGCCGGCGCTGAGGCCACATTCCAACTCGCCCAAAAAAACGTAATCTGCATCGTATTGGAACAAAACGATCGTCCTTATGGAAAGATCGAGGACGGACTGCCTCGGTGGCACGAGAAACTGCGCCAGCGGGAAATGAGAAAGATCGACGATAAGCTGACGCGTCCGGAAGTTCATTTTGTGCCCCGGACGAAACTGGGGCAGAATCTGACAAACCCGAAAATGGAAGCGGAACCTCGCCACACGGACGATCGTATGCAAGAAGGGCTGTTTATCCGGAGGAGGATGGGCTTATGAAGCGAGTCTTTGCAGCGATGTCAATCTCCGCCACTCTCGTCTGTCTGGCCATGGCTCAAACTGCGAGCCCACCGCCGGCTTCCATTCCGGGCGATACTCTCGAACGCCCGTTTGCTTCCGGCGGGACAGCACGAATGGAACTTTCCGCAGGGGACTATGTGATTAGGGCCGGATCTGCCGCCGACAAGATTCTCATTCGATGGAAAGCCAAGACGCCGGAGCAACTGAAACAGGCGCGGGTGAAAGTGGATTTGCAGGGATCGGAAGCGATCATCACGACGCATGGTCCCAGAAAGGAGTTCCACGTCGAGATCGAGCTCCCGGCCCACACCGACCTCCACGTCCGGTTGAGTGCCGGTGACATCGACATCCATGGAATCGAAGGCAACAAGAACGTCGAATGCCATGCCGGTGACC
>JBEKYG010000202.1:0-7843 GCA_049511215.1 Acidobacteriota bacterium
GCGTTCGACAGCCCGTTCCGGGCAAGCAGGACGGCAAAAGCTCCTGCCCGCGTTTATCCGCGTCCAATTTTGTTGTTTTTCACGGGCGTGAGGTTCTGCTTCATGAATAATTCAGGCTAACCCCCTCCAGCCGAGTTTTAATGCAGGTTTGTCCGATCTCTTGCAGAATTTTGATGACTCCAGCCGTCACACGCTTTTTGCAGCCCTTGTCAGCGCGGCTCGAGGTCAGGATTTGTCCACAGAGTTTTCTGGCTCGTTTCATTTTCCCATAAAGGCAGAGTTATTTGCATCGGCCTATGCTCGATTCTCCCAGATCATCGATTCCATCCCAATACATTCCACTAACAATGACTTCGACGGTGACGGCAAGAGCGATATCGGTGTCTGGAGACCGGGCTCCGGAGTATGGTACGGTATTCCCAGCAGCGCTCCCGACACCTTTACTGCCATTTCATGGGGTGTTTCCGGCGATGTTCTGGTTCCTGGAGATTATGACGGGGACGGCAAAACGGATATAGCTGTTTGGCGACCCAGCAGTGGCTTCTGGTATATCCTGCCGAGCAGTGCTCCGGGAACCTATATGGTTCTGCAGTGGGGACTAGCAACCGATATACCGGTTCCAGGCGATTATGACGGCGATGGCAAGACGGACATTGCTGTGTGGAGGCCAAGTACCGGGACCTGGTACATTCTCCCGAGCGCTGCACCCGGAACCTATATGGTCCAGAGGTGGGGGATATCAACCGATATACCGGTTCCAGCCGATTATGACGGCGATGGCAAGACGGACATCGCCATGTGGAGGCCAAGTACCGGGACCTGGTACATTCTCCCGAGCGCTGCGCCCGGAACCTATATGGTCCAGACGTGGGGGATATCAACCGATGTACCGGTTCCCGGCGATTATGACGGCGATCGCAGGATGGACATTGCCGTGTGGAGGCCAAGTACAGGGGTCTGGTACATTCTTCCGAGCGCTGCACCCGGAACCTATATGGTCCAGACGTGGGGGATATCAACCGACATACCGGTTCCAGGCGATTATGACGGCGATGGCAAGATGGACATTGCTGTGTGGAGGGCCAGCACCGGGACCTGGTACATTCTCCCGAGCGCTGCACCCGGAACCTATATGGTCCAGACGTGGGGCCTTCTGACCGACCTTCCGCTGTCGCCAATCATGAGGATTCTCGGCTTGATCTCTTGATACCGGACTTTGCCAGGCTGCCTACCCGGAAAACCGCCGTTCGATGCCCTTCGAGATGAGCGCGCAGCAGCGCTACTTTGAGTTGCATCCGGTCAGGCCGAGGGCGGTTTGTTCGGACTGCCGGAAAGGAACTTGCCAGCGCCCGATTCCGGCCAGCCTCAGCCAGGCGCATGAGCGGATGTATCGGTTGTATCAGCGCGGGCTTGCCGGGGCAACCCCCAAACCGATGGCAGCGGAACAGGCATCTATGACGCACATGGTGTTGTGGGAGTGTGACGCCAGCAATAATCCTGCGAGAACTCACCATTGCCGGCTGGCCGTAGAAAATGTCGGGACGTACGTTTGGCACCTCGCCGAGCCGAATCCACAGGTGGAGCTGGAGGTGAGGGCGGGTGGGTCGATATTAGAGACGGTGCGCATGCGTGGGGATGTCTGTCCCGGGCAGCGGTGCTATTTCGTGTTCAAGACGCCCTGCATTCGGCAAATACCGAGAAAAATGGACTGCAAGCTGGTCTTTCGCCAAGGGAACCACACGATACAGCGGGTGACACTGGGAACTGTCGAGATCGGAGCCGAAGTGCAATCCGGTTGGATTAAGCCACAGGGGGCAAAGAGGACCGCGAGAACCGCTTGTTTAACTCTGTGATCTCCGTGATCACTGTGATAGATTCCGTTAGGGAACGGTATTGGGCCTAAATGCTTAGCAAGGTACGGCAAGATTTTCAGAGGAGGAAACTCAGACATGGCCGAAAGTCGAGCCGTGAACCGATACCGGGTGCAGTACCTCGATCACACCATTCTTGCCGTTCTGCCGGCGGGGCAACGATGCACGGCATGGATCAAGGTGCTTAACGACAGCGACGAGACTTGGCTGAGCGATCCGCCGGACGGGCATGCGATCGATCTTGCGATGTGGATTGACGGCCAGGCGGTCTGCACAAGCTCGTTGCCTGGCGGAAAACTCAAGCCCGGCCAAGCGGTGAAGATTCCGGTCATCTTCAGTGCCCCGGCACAGGCAGGAACGCTGATCATCAAGGTAGACATGGTTCACCAGAACCTGGCGTTCTTCGAGGATCAAGGGATTGATCCCCTCCTGCTGGAAGCGGCCACCGGAGCGACATGCGCGAAAACTTCGAGTCGATTCGCACGGCCCCTGCCGCGCTACGCAGTGGAGTATGTCGACCATCGAGTGCCGGTGGCTGTCGCTCCTGGTGCGCGGTTCGGAGTGTGGGTGCACCTGAAGAACCGGGGATCACTCACCTGGGAAACCAACGGCACACGGGCGAGATATGTGAATGTAGTCGCGCTGATCAACGACCAGGTAATCGCCAATGCTCCCCTACCACAATCGGTAATGCCCGGGGGAACATGTGATGTTCATCTTGCCGTGCCGGCGCCCATTCGATCGGGACGATATCTGCTGAAATTAGGTTTGGTACATGAAAATGTTGCTTGCTTCCACCTGCGCGGCGTCGAGCCACTCATGGTGCCATTCGAGGTCAGGCAGGGTGTCCTTTCGAGGGGTGTGGAGCTGTATGAAGCGGCAGTGCGCCATAATTCCTGGTTCTACCAGCCGAGCGGTGGCGTGGCCTTCAGCCAGGAGGGAGCCGGATATCCGCTCATGATCGAGCGGGCACAGGGGTGTCATATCTGGGATACCGAGGGACGGCAGTACATCGATTACACCATGGGATGGGGTTGCGCACTGCTTGGTCATGCCCATGAACCAGTGCAGCAAGCGGTGCGCGAATCATTGCACTGCGGAGGAGTCCTGCCATTGCCGCATCCGGTGGAGATCGATGTGACGCGTATGCTGTGCCGGGATATACCCTGTGCGGAGATGATCGCGTTTGGGAAGAATGGCTCGGATGTGTGCACGCTGGCGGTTCGATTGGCGCGTATCGCCACGGGGCGGCGAGTGATTTTGACTTGCGGCTATCATGGCTGGCAGGATTGGTTTGCTGAATCGTTTGGATTTGCCGGCACCGGGGTGCCCGCGCGACCCGAGCATTTAACTTTCCGATTTGCCTTCAACGATCTGGCGGCGCTGCGGCAGATGATGGAAGCGCATCGGGCTGACCTTGCGGCCGTCATGCTGGAGCCCTCCGGCCCATCGGGCGCGACGCCGCAGGGGCCGGGCGAGGACGTTGACGGCGCATACCTGCGGCAATTAGCCGACGAAACCCGCCGGGCGGGGGCGCTGCTGATCTTTGATGAGATCATCACGGGTTTTCGGTACCCCGGCGGCTGTGTGCAAAAGGCGACAGGCGTGGTACCGGACCTTGCCTGCTTCGGGAAAGCCCTGGGCAATGGCTGGCCGATTGCGGTTCTGTGCGGCCGGCGCGACGTGTTCCAGTTCATGCCGCAGGCGTTCTATGGGCCGACCTTCAAGGGGGAAATCTACTCGCTCGCCGCGGCCAGAGCGGCATTGGACATCTACCGGACCGAACCGGTGGCGGAGCATATATGGAGGTTTGGGCAGCAACTCAAGGATGGGATTGATCGGATCTGCACTTCATTGGGCCTGCATGCCCGAATGATCGGACCGCCGTTTCGTTGCGGATTGCAGTTTCATGAGACGGATCCTCAGCGGCTGGCGCTGCTACGAACGCTTTTTGTTCAAGAATTGCTCAAGAACGGACTGATCACTTACCACGGCGTGATGCTGCCGAGCTATGCCCATGACCAAGCTGTTCTGGATCGGACCCTGGCGGTTGTGGAGCGCGCGCTGCGGCGAGTGGAACAATCGAATCGAGCAGGAACGCTGCATCGGGACCTGGAGATGCCTCTGATTAGCGCTGGAATGTGAGGGAGCATGGGCTCGGATCAGAGCGATTTCTGGTTGATCGTGCGCTCGCGGGATACAGACCAACCGGCTCAACCGCGCGGCGGTGCCGGGCAGGTCCTGCTACGCTCGTTGCGGCAACAGGCCCGTCTGGTCACTGGGGATGAGGCTCAAATTGTGGCATACCACGCGCCGACACGGACGATTCTTCAGTTGCCCGGCGGGAAACCACTGCGGCCCGGAATAGAGGGGTCCAGAAAAGGGATAGGCCGTATCGTCTCGAGATGGTCCTGGGGAGCTGATTCGGTATTGCACCGCTACCCTGCTCCACCTCGCGTGCTGGTTTTCATGAATGCATCCTTCCTCCTGTGGGACCGTCCTGCACTGCGTGAAATAATCCGACGAGCACGGGACCGGGGGCTTGCGTTATGCGGTTTTGCGGACTGCAACGAACTGTACGCTTTTGCCATCCACACGCGTATTAACTGCGCAGCAGACAAGTCTGTATACGGGCTCCTGGAGTGGCTGACGGCCGGGGCGGGGGAATCGTTTGACCCATCGGACATCCAGGCGCCGGATGAACCGATGATTGTCCCCGGCTATGCAAGCCGGACTCGTTCGCCGGCGGTGGCAGGCTTGTGCGGCAGCCCTCGACGCCCACTGCACGATGCGCCGCGGTACTTGAACATCGCCTTGGAAGAGATCCTTTTTCACCCGGAGGACACGGGTCCCGTGGGTGGAGACCATGGTCGCCTCGGCGTGTCCCTGATCGCGCAACGGAATGTGTCGCGCGTGCCCTGGATTTTCAATGAACTGGCGTGTGAGGTGGACCATCGTACAGCAGAAATCGTTCCGCTCAGCATGCCGCCGGAAATCCACCTGGCGACGACAGGCCGATGCAACCTGGAATGCCGGTTCTGCTCCTATGCGGCGGGCCAAGCGATCCCTGCAGTTGTGTCACCGGAGATGATACGCCGACTGGACTACCTGCGCTATGTTCGCACACTGCGACTTCAGAGCGGCAACGGCGAACCGACCTTGAATCCCCACCTGTCCACGATTCTCAGAGATTTGGCACAACTCCAACCTCATCTGGAGATCAACTTCTTCACCAACGGCTTACTGTTGGACCGTCACGGCCTGATGGAGACGCTGGTCGACACCGGGATCGCCTGGGTGAACGTGTCACTCAACGCCGCAACCGGACAGACCTGGGCAGAATTGTGTGCAGCCGACTCATTTGAGAAAGTCCGCCGAAACCTCCAGGATGTCCTGGGACTCAAACGGTCGCGCAGGTCCATTTCGCCCTTGATGTATGGGTCAATGGTGCTTATGCGCAAGAATGCCGGAGAGTTGCCCCGGATGCCCGCTCTGTGTCGGGAGTTGGGGATAGATCGCTTTACGGCAATCCCGTTTTTCGGGTTGGGTGAGTTGGGTCCAGGCCGTTATGGGCCGGAGGAGTCATACCATCACATCGGCAATTCCTACAATCGGCTGCATGATGAGGCGGTGCGCGAGGCGGAAGTGCACGGCATCTCGATTGAGCTGCCGCATCCGGTCGGGCAACGCGATACTGCGTTTGGCATAGAATCGCGGATCTTACACGACTTTGCTCGTGTCGAATTGAACGAGCGGCGGTTAGGACAGCTGTTGCGTGCGCATCCGTTTGAGGAGACGACACCAACGGCCTGCCCGTCACTTTGGCGGCAAGCTGCGGTGACATGCGTGACGCGAGGGCAAGGGCGGGCGGGGCAAAGCCACTTCCTGTACCCGTGTTTAGGTCCTCTCGCGGTTGTAGAACTGGCCAGCCGCACACCCTTTCCTTTCGAGGGCGAAGAGTGTTTTAATAAGCTGTGGCGAGGACCACTGCTGGGGCTTCTGCGACAGGCGCAACTGAAGAAGGGCATTTGTCCGGCATGCGACATATGTCGCACCTGCGACAGCCGTGATCCGCAGATAATTGGGCGATTGCGAGAGTTGTTGGCGACGCTCCATCTGGATCGAGCCTGAGACGGCAGACCTCGAGCTTCTGGACGCGTGCTGCGCTGCTGGGAGAAATCCTGGCTCGTCGTCCTGTCTTAACGCGCGATCCCGCCCGACGCATATTCATATCCCGCTTTATGTGATGCAGCGCACAAGACAGCGATTCACCCGTCTGGTAGAGTCAGGCCATTGTGATTGATTGGGCTATTCAACGTCCCTACGGACGTACTCGGGTGGCGCCCTTCAAGATAAGCAGCAAGAATTGCAGGCCGGCGGCCGACGTCCGTCACCTTGCAGATAATTGAGGCGCCTGTGTGCGTCCACGATTCCCGCTGCTGGGCTGAATTGAAGTAACGAAATGCCTAACCTGAATTATTTATGAAGCAGAACCGCACGCCCGTGAAAAACAACAGAATTGGACGCGGATAAACGCGGGCAGGAGCTCCTGCACGCCGACCAAGACCGAACGGTCCGCGTCAGTCCGCGTTTATCCGCGTCCAAAATTGCATTTTGGTCGCATATTCATGAATAATCCGGGCTAAGGATGCGGCTGATCCATAGTTATGTCCGACGCCAGCAGATGCGTCAGTATCATGATCACGGTTGCCCTATTAGGAAGCTTTTCGGGCCGTGCGCAGATCTCGCCGGGGTGAATTGGGACAAGCTGCATTTTATGGCTGAATTCTTTAAGGAATTAAGGAGAGCCGAACTCCGGAAGCCTTTTTGCGCAACGCGCCGTGAATTGCTACTGGCAACCGAATTTTGTTGATATTAAGGGGCATTTGTCGTCATATACCCAATTGGGAATCCTGGGTTTTATATGGGGTGATGAAACTGGCCCTAAGCTCAGACCTATGGGATTCACCGTTATCGTCCCGATTTCGAGGCTGAAGAATTCGGCCTGTAAGCCGCCAACCGGTAGGAGGCCAGAAGACGGCTGGGAAGGCCTTACAGATTACCCGCTCAAAACCTGGAAAGCCCAATAAATTAGTCAGTAACAAAAATCGCCTGTAATAATCGTGTGAGGCTCGGCCATAGGAGAAGGAAAATCCATCTCAGCTGAAAGGAATGGCTATGTATTCCCAATTGCGCCGTTTCGCACAAACTGCATTCTTTTTGACAAAACAGCAGGCCCCGATCTCTCCTATTTCTTCCCGGACCAAACTTGAAGCTCGAACCGGGCTTTCATTTCCAATCCTCATTTTCTCATGCCTTCTCATTCTTCACGCCTCTTCGAGCTTACTGTATGCCGATGTGAATTGCTCAGCGCCTGGAATTGTCTGCAAGAGCGGAACCATATCGGCGAATGAACAATGGACCTCGGCCAACATCTATGTGGTGCGATCTGATGTTGTCGTGGCGGCTGGAGTTACTCTGACAATTGGGGCGGGCACGATCGTCAAGTTCAGAGAGCTGGGTTACGAAGCAGGCCTTATTATTGACGGCACACTCAATGTCAATGGAACCTCCGGCAGCAAGGTCTATTTCACTTCTCAGCGCGATGACAGTGTCGGTAGCGACACCAACTTAGACGGCAGCAACACTTCACCCGCACCCGGCGATTGGAAAATGATCTATTTTCGTGCCAACAGCAGCGGAACAGTTAACTACGCCGAGGTGCGATATGCGGGAGGCCATTACGGAAGCGAGGATTGGGGGGCCATCTACTTGGAAGGATCTTCGCCAACCCTCTCGAATATCACCGCGCGCAGCTGCGATTGGTCAGCTATCAGTGCCGGCCCGGAAGACCAACCGGTTGTCAGCAATCTTACCTCCATCAGCACCCCGTTCGGAGGTCTGGAGATCCGGGGTGGAACCATGAGCGTCAACACGACCTGGAACCAACCGGTGGTCTACATTCTCACGGA
>JBEKYG010000203.1:0-7839 GCA_049511215.1 Acidobacteriota bacterium
CATCGCGGGACAAGCTTTTGAAAGAGATCGCGCGGGCATGTTCTACGGTACTGCAGGGCTTCGTGCGCGAGCACGGTATCGCGATGCCAACTATATATGTCGAGCCGGGGCGCGCTCTGGTGGCTTCCTCACAGCTGCTGCTCTTGAAGGTCGTGGCCATGAGGACAAGAAAAAACGGGACTCACGTGGCCGTTTGCGATGCGGGCGCCTTGAGTCTTTCACCGCTCATGCTCAGCGAGCACCACTGGGTGTTCGTCTCGAACAAGGCGGAGGGGGGACGGACCGCGAAGTACGATCTGGTGGGCAATCTCCCGGCTCCGCTTGATCTGGTTACTCTGCGCCGGACACTCCCCGTTCTTGAAGCGGGTGACATCATTGCCGTCATGGATGCCGGCGCCTACTTTACCTCGCTCGGGAATAACTTCGCCGGGCCGCGCCCGGCGATCGTGATGATCGAAAAGAACGTAGCCAGGCTCGCGCGCAGGCGTGAAGCGTTTGAGGACATGGTATCAAGAGATGTCCCCTGCGATTCAGACAGTGGGGAATAACATAGCCACAAATACTAATCAGTTCATAAGCAGGTTGACATCTGGCGGTATCAGAAAGAGAGGGGAACACGATATCCGTCGGTATCGGAATCGGGATCGCTGTCGCAGTCGCAATCGGTTGTGTGGGTCTGCAAAAGCCGATAGCGACTGCGATTGCGACCCCGATACCGATACCGATGATCGCCACCCGGTGCGAAGATGACCTCTTTCCGGCTCCTCATGTTTGGATCAAATGTCCACCTGCTTGTGAACTGATTAATATCTTGTAGTGTCTGAATCAGAGAGATGTCCCAATGCCCCGCAACTGCAAACAGCATGAGGAGGTTCCTCAATGAAAGCATTCGTGCAGGTTTCTCCGTCCTGGTTGAACCTTCCGATGCGCGTGCGCCGGGATCACGTCGCGCGCCTGGGAAGGGTCATCGCCCTGCGACAGCAGGAGATTGCGCATACAGTCACGGAGGAAACCGGCAGGCCGATTACGGAGGTCATCAACCAGGAGGTTACCGCCGCGCTGGAGATGCTTCGGTTCTCCGGGAAGATGGCTCCTCGCTGGCTTCGGGACGAACGGTTCCGGTACTGGCGGCCGGGATTCTGGGCGAAATCCAATACGATTCGATTCGAACCTTTGGGTGTGATTCTGATTATAGGACCCTCCAACTTTCCCTTTTCGCTTCCGGTCATGCAGGCATGCGCGGCGCTTCTCTGTGGAAACCGCGTGGTCATCAAACCCTCGGAGCGTTGTCCCCGAACGGCATCTTGGATCGGATCCCTGTTCGCGGAAGCCGGCATGCCGGCAGATGCCGTGGAAGTGGCGGCGGGCGGGCCTGATGTCGCAGCCCGGCTCATCGCGCGCGGGGATGTTCAGAAAGTCATCTTCACGGGGAGCAGCGAGACCGGCCGAAAAGTTGCGGAAGCATGCGGCCGTGCCTTCAAGCCATGTATCCTGGAGTTGGGCGGAGGCAGCTCTGCCATCGTCTGCGAGGATGCCGACCTTTCCCTGGCTGCCCGCGGAATCGCCTGGAGCGCATTCTATGCCAACGGGCGCAGTTGCGTTGGCGCCAAGCGTGTTCTGGTTCACACCAATGTCAGCAGCCGCTTTCTGGACCTGTTGACAAAGGAGATGGCCGCGATCAAGGTCGGCAATCCGACGGATCCGGCCACCGAAGTCGGTGTCCTCTCAGCCGGAACCGCCGTAGAAAAAGCCCGCGAACTATTTCGTGATGCGATAAGCAAAGGGGCACAGGTCTGGTCTCCCGAGGGACCGCTCAATGATCCCGATTCAGCCGGCTTCCAAGTTCCATTGGTCCTCTTTGCGGCTACCCTCGAAATGCGGATCATGCAGGAGGAGTCGCAATGGCCCCTGCTCGCTATCCGCGAGGTGAGCCATGATGAGCAGGCCCTGCGGGAGGCAAATCAATCCACTTCCGGTCTGGGAGCGTCGGTATGGAGCAGAAATCTCAAGCGGGCACACGCTCTGGCCCGAGAGATTCAAACTGGAATGGTCTGGATCAACGACAGCAGCGTCGGCCTGCCGCAATTCCCATGGGGAGGCAGGAAGCTAAGCGGATGGGGAAGGTTGTTTTCACGGTACGGGCTGATGGAACTTACAAATATCAAGGTAATCAGCTCGGAACGTCAAAGGCTCTCAAAATCGAAGATGTGGTGGTTTCCATATTCGCGGGACAAGTTCGCGGTCTTTGGGGCGGCCAATGATTGGTACTCCCATTCCCACCGCGCCAGGACCCTGAAACGGCTCATCTCCGCTCTGCGCCGCGTCAAAAACGGCGATTCGAAATTCGAGATTCGAAATTCGAGATTTTAGAATTTCGAATTTCGAATCTCGAATTTAAGCAAAGGCTTCGCGCGTCAGTAGCAGGGCGCATCTCGAGCCGCTCCACAGACACGATTTTCTGCAGGCACTGCCGGTCAGATCGCAACCTTCATGAACCTCGCAGCCGGTGTTGCGCAAATCGGGCACGCGTTGGTGGGCTGACCTATTTCGATATAACCACACACGGGGCAAAGATAAAAGGAGGTGTTCTCCAGGTCCTTGCCTTGGGCTACGGCATCCAGAGCCATCTGATAAAGCCGGGCATGAACCGCCTCGGCTTTTGCGGCGAATGCAAACATCCGTTTGGCTCGGTGGTTCTCGGCTTCGGCCTGCTCGAGCATCGGCGGATACATTTCGGTGTATTCGTAGGTTTCTCCGGCAACGGCGGCGCGAAGGTTGTCCGCCGTCGAGCCGACGCCGCTCATGGCATACAGGTGCCCCAACGCGTGAACGGTCTCAGCCTCGGCAGCTGTCCGGAATAAGCGCGCTACGTTGATGAAGCCCTCCTGTTCCGCCTTTTTGGCGAAAGCCAGATATTTCCGGTTTGCCTGGCTCTCCCCGGCAAACGCTTCCTTGAGATTGCTTTCCGTAGTGGACATATTGAGCCTCCGCGAATAAGAAGATTGCTTTACTCCAAACCTGCTTCAGAATAGATGATGGGCGGTTAAAATCGGAAGCGTTTTCTGTTATTTTTCGAGGCGACTCCCCTTGCCATTTAGGCAAGAAAAATAAAAGATCAACGCAGAGGGCGCAGGGAAATGCCATTTAAAAGAAAAAAATCCTCTGCGGCCCCTGCGCCCTCTGCGTTGAGGCTTTTAGGTTGCGGATATTCCGCTTCGTGTTATTCGGAACTGTTTCCGGATAGGAGGCTCTATGGACAAGCGGGAGCGTGTAGCAGCGACACTGCGCGGCGCTGAGGTGGATCGGGTGCCGATCAGCTTTTGGGGGCACAATTATCTCAAGGAGTGGAGCGCGGAGGGGCTGGCGGAAGCAATGCTCGACAACTACCGGACCTATGATTGGGATTACATGAAGGTCAATCCACGCGCCAGCTACCACGTGGAAGACTGGGGTGCCGTCCTGGAGCGCTCCAACGACCCGAACCGGGGCCACACTTTCCGGAATGTGCCCGTGAGGTATCCGGAGGACTGGCGGCGGTTGCGTGCGCTCGAACCGGACCGGGGCGTTTTGGGAGAGCAGCTCGACGCGTTACGCTTGATCCGCGATGGTCTCAGGGGCGAAGCGCACTTCGTACAGACGATCTTTTCCCCGCTCTCGGTGGCCGAATATCTGGCAGGGCACCAGACCGACCCCGTCAAGGCATCGATCTCGGGGCACCGCGGCGCGCTGGAGTCGGCGTTGGATCTCATTACCCACGTATTCGCCGAGTATGCGCAGGCCTGCCTGGAAGCGGGGGCCAGCGGAATCTATTTCGCAACGACCGGCTGGGCAAGCAGCGATCATCTCCGCGAGGACGAATACCGAACTTTCGGCATACCTTACGATCTGCGGGTGCTCGAAGCCATCGCAGGCAGAGCGCCTTTCAATGTGCTGCACAACTGCGGCAGTAACATCCACTTCGATCTGCTGTTGGACTATCCAGTGGAAGCGATCAGCTGGGCTGCCACGCTGCCGGGCAACCCCACTCTGGCTGAAGGAAAGCAGCGCACGAGCAAGGCGGTGCTCGGCGGAGTCAGCGAAAAGACCACGCTGCCGGACGGCACACCGGAACAGGTTGCCGCCGAGGTGTCGCAAGCCATCGCCCAGACCGGCGGCCGGGGCGTGCTGATCGGGCCCGGATGCTCGATCCTGCCGCGCACCCCACGTGCCAACCTCGAAGCCGCTGCGGAAGCAGCGCGCGGCCCGAAGCGCATGTAGTCGATTGCATCCGGAAGCCGAAGCGCGAACAGCCCTCGCGGGTTGTCTGACCGCAACCAAAACTTAACGCCAAGACGCGAAGACGCTAAGACGCCAAGAAATCAAGGATAAAACTCTTGGCGCCTTGGAGTCTTGGAGTCTTGCGGTAAAAAATCCTTTCCGCCTGGCAAAAGATTTGCGGATAATCAGTGCGAATAACCCGAAAAGCGAGGCGACATCCAACGAGCAGCAGCGGGATGGAGCAAAACAGGCCCCGATAGCCGCCGGTGTCTGCCAGGTCAACAGCGCGCGGTGGAGAAAGAAAATGAAACTAGGATTGAAGCTCTCTATCACCTTTGTGGTGGCCCTGGTGATCATCGGCGTTGTGGGCATCCGATCCTTCCTCGGTATCCAGGAGTTGGTGGACAAAGACCGGTTGGTAGGGCGTACCCAGGTGATGCTGCAAAGCCTGGACCACATCCTGTCGGTGCTCAAAGATGCCGAGACCGGCCAGCGCGGTTTCATCCTGACCGGCGAAGAACCATACCTGAAGCCCTATAACTCCGCCACGGCCGAAGTTCAGCAAGACGTTGATTTGTTGTCCTCTTTGGCCCCCGATAGTCTCGACCAGCAGCAAAGCCTCCGCCGGCTTCAGAGACTCACTCGCGATGAGCTGGATGAGCTTCAGGAGACCATCAAGCTTCGCCGGGCCGGAGGCGAGCAGGCGGCCCTGGTTGGCATTCGCACCGGCCGCGGCGAGCGGATCATGGACGATATCCGAGAGCTGATCGCCGAGATGGAGACACGCGAGCGGCAGTTGTTGGACGCGCGCAGCCTGGCTGCCGCCCAGGTCGCTCGGCAGAGTACCTGGACGGTAGCCATCGGCGTGCTCCTGTCCCTGGCAGTGCTGACGATTGCCGCCCTCATCGCCACTCGAACTATGCGAATTGCGGTCCAACGCGCGCGGCCGGGCGATGCCGCCAGAAGTTGGCCGAAGATCGTGTTTCGTTACGCATTTGCGGTGGCCGCGGTTGCACTCGCAGTCCTGCTGCGGTGGTGGCTTATACAGAAGTTTGGCCCGATGCCCCTCTTCATCACGTTTTATCCGGCGGTCCTGGTCGTGGCGAGTGTGGGCGGCGGCGGCCCGGGGATTGTAGCCACTATCCTCTCCGCGCTGGCGTCCGATTACTGGTTCATCCTGCCGGCAGGTTTTGGAATCGCCGCGGCGAACGATGCGATCGCGCTTGGACTCTACACAGGCACATGCCTGTTTCTCAGCGTGCTCGCCGAACGGCATCACCGCGCCCGCTGGGCCGAGGCAGTCAGTGCCACTCGGGAGCGAGAGTTGGCGCTGCTGGACATGGGAAACCTGGTAGCTCTTGACCTGGACCACCGAATCATTCGCTGGAGCCAGGGGTCCCAAAGGCTGTATGGGTACGACGCCCAGGAAGCCCAGGGGCGCTTCACCCATGACCTGCTGGACACCCATTTCCAGCAGCCGCGGGAGCAGATTCAGCAGGCATTGCTCCAACGAGGCTATTGGGAGGGGCAAGTCACCCGGCGCGCGAAGGACGGGTCGGAACTAGTGATTGTGATCCTGTGGGCGTTGCGCCGCGACGAGCGCGGCCGGCCATCGGCTATTCTCGAAGTCAGCACAGACATTACCGCACAGGAACGGGCCGAGGAGATCTTGCGCCGGGAGCGCCAGTGGCTGCAGGTTACCCTGAACAGCATCGGCGATGCGGTGCTGGCAACCGACACAGCCGGAAAGATCACCTTCCTGAACCCGGTAGGTGAAAAGCTGACCGGCTGGCAAGAGGCGGAAGCATCGGGTCAGCCGGTCAAGACCGTTTTCCAAATCATCAATGAGAAGACTCGTGAGCCGGGTGAGGACATCGTCTCCCGCGTGCTAGGTGAAGGGCACGCAGTTGCGCTGGCCAACCACACGGCCCTGGTGACACGCGATGGACACGAGGTCCCGATCGAGGACAGCGCGGCGCCGATCAAGGATGGCGCCGGGAAGGTCATTGGCGTGGTGCTGGTGTTCCATGACGTGACTGAAAAACGCCGGGTCCAGGAGGCGCTAAGCGAAAGCGAGGAGCGCTTCCGCCGGCTGGTGAAGCAGGCCCCCATCCCGCTAAGCTTCGTGAACCGGAGTGAGGAGCTGTTGTACCTCAACGATCGCTTTATCCAGGTGTTCGGATATACCAGTGATCATGTTCCGACGCTGAAAGAATGGTGGCAGTTGGCTTATCCCGATGAGCAGTACCGGCGCTGGGCGGTCGACACTTGGCAAACGGCCGTGCGACGAGCCGCGGAGACCAATACCGACATTGAGCCGACCGAATACAAAGTCACCTGCAAGGACGGTACGGTCCGTCAGATGGTGATCTCTGGTATCACCATCGAGGATAACGTGCTGGCCACCTTCATCGATGTCACGGAGCGCAGGAGGGCGGAGGACGACCTCCAGAGATTGGTCGATGAATTGCGCCGGTCGAATCAAGAGTTGGAGCAGTTCGCTTATGTCACCAGCCATGACCTGCAGGAGCCGCTGCGCCAGGTACGTTCCTTCACCCAGTTGCTGCGTGAGCGCTATAGCGACAAACTGGAAGAGAAGGCGGCCGAGTACATGCAGTTTATCGTCGAGGGTGCCGGCCGAATGTCCGACCTCGTGCGCGACCTGTTGAAGTATTCTCGCGTCGGCACCCATGAGGCGAGACACTACCCGACCTCGTGCCAGGCTGCGCTGAAGAGGGCTTTGGCCAACCTGGAAATGAGCATTGCCGAGGCCAAGGCACAGCTTACGCAAGATGAGCTGCCGACGGTTCTGGCGGAGCCGACCCAACTGGCGCAGCTCTTCCAAAACCTCATCGGCAATGCAATCAAATTCCGCCGCGAAGGTGTGACGCCCGTAATCCACGTCGGGTCTCGGCGTGACGGACCGAATTGGCTGTTTTGGGTAAAGGACAACGGCATCGGGATCGACCCAATATATTACCAGAAGGTCTTCCAGATCTTTCAGCGGCTCCATAGCCGTGCGAGATACGCCGGCACCGGGATCGGGTTGGCGATCTGCAAGAGGATTGTCGAGCAGCATCGGGGCAGGATCTGGATCGATTCAGAGGCCGGCAAAGGCGCGACCGTTTATTTCACTCTCCCTCAAGAGGGTGTGGAGTCGGCCAATTGACGATGCTTGCGCAGTTGGAAAGGGTTCTTACCTCCAAGACTCAGAGACTCAGAGAATTTAAATTATTGATTAGAGTCTTTAAGCCTTGGAGGTAGATTTTGATTGCGGCTATGCCGCGCCGTGAGGTTCATGTCCCGCAATCCAAAATCCGCAAAGCTATCGGCGATGGGCTCGAGCAACGTAATGGCCGATCAGATAGCCCAAGACGCTGCCGACCAGCACATCCGAGGGGAAGTGCTGTCTGGCCGTAAGGCGTGAGGTGCTGATTAATGCGGCCAATCCATAGGCGCCATACTTGAGGGCCGGCTTGTTGGGATACCTGGAAGCGAACATTGCAGCCAGAGCCCAGGCGCTCATGGCGTGCCCGGAAGGGAACGAACTTCCCCCAGCCCAAAACTTCCCGCGCGCGTCGT
>JBEKYG010000204.1:0-7838 GCA_049511215.1 Acidobacteriota bacterium
TCGGTGGTTTTCCAGACACCGCCCCCAGTGGAGCCCATGTAGAATGTGGTTGGTTGCGACGGCACTCCCGTAACCGCCGTCACGCGGCCGCCGCGGAGCGGCCCGATCATGCGATAGCGCAAGCCCGACCAAAGCGCTGGGTTGTAGACTGGACGCTGTGCGCCCGCGGTGAGCGCCAGCGCGAGGGCCATCAGCGCGACACCGGCCGCGCAGCGGATCGTGTTTCTGTTCATGGTCACTCCTTTTCAGAATGGCAAAGGTAGGACGATTATAACCGCAGATAAACGCCGATGGACGCGGATTCTCAGCATTCACGATCGATTTCTGCCGGATCCGCGGAAAAACGATTGACACCGGGGCGCGTTACTTTATAATGTGAAGTTCTTTGTCTGAGAATCCAATCGGGAGGTGTTCATGTTCACGTGCGAACTGCATGAGTCAGGGGGAAAGCGGGAGCTGCACTCTCTGCGCCGTTGCGCCGCGCTGTCGCTCGCGATCGCAGGCATCGCGCTCCTGCTGAGTTCCTGCGCGCGGGAGAAGGTCATCGGCATCAACGAACGCATTCACCACGATGACTTTGAATATAGGGTGACCCAATTTACGGTGACGGACTCGATCGGGTCCGGAGAGAAACAGAAAAGAGCATCAGGTCATTTTTATGTGGTCACGTTCGAGGTCGAGAACCGGGCCAAACGCGTCGGGCATGACTGGGATAATTCCATCGCCTATGTCGTCGACGGCCAAGGACGCCGGTACGAGAACTTGGCTGAAATGCAGCCCTTGCTGAATACGGTTCTTCCGTTTAATTACCTTTCACAACATCATACCCCAGCGGGTGTTACCGAGAGCACGCAGTTTGTCTTCGATCTGCCAGGGAATGTTGCGCATCCCTATCTGATGGTCCGGGGGTCCCTGTTGATGGGGGACATGTTCGACGGCGGGGCCTTCACCAAGACCAAGGTCAAACTATTCTAGGAGCCCGTCCGAGAATCAGGATGGGGCGAAAGCGCAGGCTCCGCGTCTGCCTCTACTCCATTCGTGTTATTCGTGGCTGCTTTTTTTCTTGTAGTGTCTGAATCACAGAAACCCCAACCAGCTACGGGGAGGGCTGTTTTTTCTTTTTGTTGAACATGCCGTGCAACAAGTCACCGAGCGAGCCCTTACCCTCTCCTGTCACCGAGTTCAGGAGGCTTCCTGCAACCCCCTTGACGTCGGGGACAAACTTAGGATCCGACGCGGTGCCGCGGATGAAGAAAGGAACGCTAAGCCCGTTGTTCCCAGCCAGTCGAGCAAGACCCCCGGCCACACCTCCCGAGGCGTTGAGCTTGGCCAACATCTTGAAATCGAGGGATTGGTTGGAACTCACAGTGCCATCCCCGGTCAACTGGCCCAGGGCGGGAAGAATCAGGGAAAGCCCGCTTATCTGAATTCCCTCCGGCGTCACACGCATTCCGGACGCGAGTTTTTCAATCTCGGTCACCGAACCCGTCTTAACTCCGGCCAGCGAGGCTACGGTTGCCACCTTCGAGCCAAGATCGAAACCGACCAGGCGGGTCTTCGAGAGGTCCATCGTGCCCGTCGTCACCATCCTCTCGATGGGACCTTCGGTCTGTGTGTCGATACTGAGAGTCCCTCCCTGAAGCGAAGCTCCGCGGGGCAGGGTGACTCCGGCTGCCGGCAGCAGTGCTTCCAGGTCCTGCACCGGCATGCCCTCCCCGTGGAGTTTCATTTTCAGAACGATCGAATCGCCCTTCATGTCGTAGTTGCCATTGAGGTGAATAGTTGCTTGGTTGCATTCAACCACAGCCTCGCTGAGCACTCCGGAATCGCGCTTCAGATCGTGGTTGAGCGTAAATTCGATTGAAACCGGCCGGCCGGCCGGGGAGCTACCTTTGACAAGCTGCAGCTTGTCGGCACTGGCGTGCCCTTTAGTCTGCGCCCGGTCGCCGTCGGAACTAAGACTGCAATTGAAATCGATGATGCCGCCAAGGCCCGAACCCGGCTCGATGAAACCCGAAGCAATCAGATCGAAGTGCGCTATGGCAAGGGTGGCAGCCAAGGGCGTCAGCGACACGTCGGCACTGTTCATCGGGCCTGCTTTGCCATCGAGCTTCGCGCCGCCCCCACCCGGCAGGGTTGCAGTCAGCGTGAACGGAAAGACGGAAGTGAAAGAGAGGTCCCTGGCGGTGACGTCCACATGGTCATAGACGTAGGACTTGAGGCGACCGCCGCTGTGGGTCACCGTGACCCGGCCGTCAGTGATGGTCAGCGAACCGATCGATACATCAGATACGAAGGGTTCATGCCGCCCTTCACCCTGTTTCTCACCCGACTTGCCGCTCGACTTGCCACCGATGTTGGAAAAATTCCAGTCGCCTGATGCCGAGCGGATAAGGGAGATCTCGGGCCTATCCAGCGATATTGCAGTAATGCGCAGCGCCCTGGAGAATATCAACGGCCTCATCTCAACGCCCACCTTCAACGCCTGCGCGCGCACAAAGGGCGACTGGCTGAACTTCGGATCGTCGGCAATCCCAATTTCATCCGCCGCGATGCCGCCGGAAAGCAGGGAGAGTTTCAGGTTGCCCACCCGGACCTGGCGGCCCAGTGCGGTCGTAAGCCTGGATTCCAGCTCGGGCCGGAACTGGTTCACGTCAACGACGAGAGGGATTAAAACAATCACGGTCAACAGCAGCACGGCTGCAATCCCAATGAGCTTGAGTATTCCAAGTCCCTTTTTAGGTTTGTCTGACATAATCCGCCCTCCTCGGATAGCAGAACTCCTCAAGCAAGAGTATGAGCTATAATGGACCAGCTTCCGGAATAGTTTTTGAACCGGCCACAAAAACCTCAAATCCCGAAGCCATGGCTTCAGAAACTTTGCGGTTTGATATTCGAGGTGATCCAATGGCGGCTGATTCTGCTGACCTGCTCCTCTGGCGCAGCGAGTTCCCCATACTGGGAAGGACCGTGTATCTCATCAGCAACTCGCTGGGAGCCATGCCGCGGGGAGTGAACGATGCGCTCAAGGAATATGCCGACACCTGGGCAACGCGCGGAGTGCGCGCGTGGGGTGAATCCTGGTGGGAAATGCCGGTCAGACTGGGCGACCTGCTCAGCCCAATCCTGGGCTGCGGCCCCGGGGAAATCTCTTTTCATCAGAACGTCACTCTGGCGGAAGCCATCGTTCTGTCGTGCTTCGACTTTTCCGGGCCGAGGCGCAAGGTCGTGTACACGGACATGGAGTTCCCCTCGGTGATGTACCTCTACCAGGCACAAAAGGCACGAGGCGCCGAGATTTGCATCGTCGCCTCAGAGGACGGGATCTCGATCGACCTCGACCGGTTCCTCGACGCTATTGATGAGCAGACTCTCCTGGTTCCGGTCAGCCACGTGCTGTTCAAAAGCGCCTACATCATGAATGCGCAGGCTATTATCCGCAAGGCACACGAGGTCGGCGCCATGGTGGTTCTCGATGTCTATCAGTCGGCTGGAATCCTGCCGATCGATGTGAAGGCGCTTGAAGTCGACTTCGTCATAGGCGGTTGCCTGAAGTGGCTGTGCGGAGGGCCGGGGGCGGCCTTCGTCTACGTCCGCCCCGATCTCCTCACCCGCTTCGAGCCGAAACTCACCGGGTGGATGGCCCACCCGAACTCATTCGGCTTCGAAACCGGAGAGATGCGTTACCGCGACGACGCGTTTCGCTTTCTCACCGGAACGCCACACATCCCCTGTCTTTATGCAGCCAGGCCCGGGCTGGAGATTCTCGGGAAAATCGGCGTGCAGCGGGTGCGGGAAAACTCGATGCGCCAGATCGCTTTCCTGATTGAGCTGGCCAAGGAGCAAGGGTTCCCCCTCACCGTTCCGGAACGACCTGAAGAGCGCGGAGGAACGGTTGCCGTGAAGCCGCCCCATGCTTATGAGGTCTCCCGCGAGTTGCTCCGGCGGGACTTCATAGTCGACTTTCGCCCGGGAGCCGGAATCCGCATCTCGCCCCATTTCTACACATCGGACGAAGAACTGCAGGCCGTGATCCGCGAGATACGACAGATCATGGACACGCGGGCGTACGAACAGCACCTCGGTAAACGCACCTTCATAACCTGAGAAACATGCCGGCAGCCTATCCGCCCCGACCTCCGACTGTGGATGGGTTGAGGATTTAATTCAGCAGACGATCCCAGACCAGAAGGGCGCTTAACTAATAGTGGCCGAAATCACCTCGTAGTGCCGCCAAACCAAGTGTTTAAGCCCCAAAGGGGCGGGGCAGGAAAGCCCAGGGCGTGAGCCCTGGGATCATGAACATCCGGGAGACCAGCCCTGAAAGGGCGAAGCAGCCTGCGCCGCCCTTACAGGGCTGGTTTCTTGATCTACGTCAGTTCCCAGGGCTTGCGCCCTGGGCTTTCCTGCTGGAGCCCTTCAGGGTCCTAATTGGACTCCTCAATTAAGCGCCATTTATCCCAGACCACGATTTGTTCTCTCAGATCCAGCGATATATCCGTCTTGACAATATTCGTTATAACAATTATATTATATCCATGAAACGAGGATTGAAGGACGAGATCAAGCAGCAGAAACCATTCAGCAGCGTGGAGGAGGCGGTGTTCCTGAACTTGCAGCGCACGGCCGATGCTTTCATGCGCGGGTTCGAGGAGACGCTCAAGCCCTTCGGCCTGACCCAAACCCAGTATATCGTGCTGCGCATCCTGCGCGGCGCCGGCCCGCAGGGCTTGCTCTGCCGGGAGCTGGGGAAACGCATGATCACACGCGATCCGGACGTGACCCGGCTCCTGGACCGGTTGGAAACACGGGCCCTGGTCGCCCGCGCCCGCGATCCGAAGGATCGCCGCGCTATCTTCACGCGCATCACGGAGAAGGGATTGCAATTGCTCGAGGATCTGGCAAAGCCCGTGGCTGAAGTTCACCGCCGCCAGTTGGAACACCTGAAGAAAAAGCAGGCGCGCAGGCTGATCGATCTGCTGGAAACGGCGCGCCGCGGAGAGGCCTGAATTGTTTTTGGCTTGATAGTCGTTATAACGAAGAACGTCACAACAGTTAGTAAGAGTGGAGGATCGTCATGAATGCCGCCACGAGGAGCTCAAATATCTTGGTATAGCCGGTTTCTGTCGCGAAACTTCATTTTCATTCCGATAGGGCCGGGATGCGGAAAGCCCAGGAGGGGCGGACAGAGAGTAGCCGGGGGCGTGAGCTCCCGATCAGGAAAAAGTAAGGATAGAGCGCCGGCAGGGGCGGAAGGCCTGTGCAATAAGGGTTTTTCCGTCGCCTCCGGGGCTCTGCGCTCCTTGCGTGTGTTTCGTGGTCCTATGGGAACGGCACCTTGATTACAAGCATGCGGTTTGGCACTTTCGCGGGATCGACGTTGCGCTGAACGAGCGTCTTTCGGCCTTGCGGCGTGAAGTAGGTCACCTCGACGTCGACTCGCTTCAGGCCGCCGAGTCCGAAATGCACCGGCACCTGGCTTTGCGACGTATACCCGCTTCCGGTATCTACGATGCGGCCGCCGACCACCCTGCGCGTCCCGGCCTCAAACAGCCGCACTTCCGAACCAGCGCGTGTGTAATGACCCTTGCTGTCAAGCACCTGCACCTGCAACGAACAGCGCGCCTGTGCGGGGGACATGACGTTTCGATATAGCGCGTTCCGCCCATCCGGATTGTTGTTGGCCACGGCGAGATCGATGGCGCCGTCTTTGTTGAAGTCCGCCCACTGCAGCCCATGCGGCGCCCCGCGTGTCGATCGTATCCGCGATGCCCACCTCCGCCGCAATCTCGCGGAAGGACCCATGATCATTACGATACAGCTTGTTTGGAGCATTGCCTTTCATGCCGACGAACAGGTCCAGGTCGCCGTCGTTGTCGAAATCAGCCCAGCAGTTCGGCTGACCACCGGAGACCCCGAACAAGTCGGCCTGAACCGCTTCGAAGTGAGGCTCGGCGGTGGTTGGCGCAGGCACGTTCTTCTGCTGGGCCGGCGCGCCTGAGAGCAGCAGGCTGGCAATGGCCAAGGACACGGTGGTGCCTATCCAGATGCTGCAATGAAGCTTCATATGTGCCCCTTGCGCAGAGCGAAATGGGGAAACTGCAATTTTCCAGCTCCCACGCAGCCATTTGAAACTAAGAAGCGGAAAATCGAAAGGTCCTGTTCCTATTCGCATCACACGGTCGTTTTGGAATCAATAAACCAGGCGGACGGAAGTCCCGCCCGAGGCGATCCTACAGCCATGCCGTCCCACACGCAATTGGAATGTCCTGCGATTCAGACCATGGGAAGAAGCCTAGGAGCCCGTCCGAGAATTAGCAGGGGCCGCGTTCCGAGCGCCGCGGGGGCAGATGCAAGGCGGCGCGACGCAGGCGATGTCTCGGTACATCGTCGAGGAGCGCCCGCGTCTCACTTGCCCCCGCGCTGCCGGAACCCGAAGGGCGCATGGGGGTTGCGGGGCGATCTCTGCGTTGCTCGTCGTCAACGATGTGCACGGACATCGCCTCCTCCTCGCGCCTTGAGCTCGCCCCGCAAGCCCCATGCGCGCGACCCCTCCTAATTCTCGGACGGGCTCCTAGCCACGAACAACTTGGAGCGGCAAATCCGCAACCAAACCCAACGCCAAGACCCCAAGACCCCAAGACTCCAAGGCGCCAAAAGTTTTAATTCTTGATTTCTTGGCGTCCTAGAGTCTTTGCGTCGGCGACAGATTTCATTTGAGCGAGGCCTTTTTCGAAGTCGGGGCCGATGATTTTTTCCATGCCGCCCATGAAAAGGCAGAAGGCTTTGGACAAGAAGTTGTTTTCCCCGGACATGTTCCAGCTGACTTCGGTGGCGCCTGAATTGGAGGTAAAGGTAAAGTCATTCTGGGCGGCCGACGCGAAGGGCTTGATGAATTCGAGCCTGATTCCGATGTGAGTGGAGGGCTCGCTCGAGGTGATGGTCATCTTGCCCTCGCCCACGGCCTGGTTGCCGGTCCAGGAGAAGATGGCACCGTTGCCGGAGGGAGAACCCGAATAGGTTGTCTTTATGTTGGGGTCGAGCTTTGTCCAGGGCGACCATTTTTCCCAGTTGTGGAAGTCGTTCACGAGTTCAAAAACCTTCTCGGCCGGAGCGCCGATCGTGGTGGTTCGTGTCACGCTGAAGGTCGATGGCTGAAACTGTATGACCACCGCCAGAACAGCGACCAGGCCGACGATGACGAGGAGGATTTTCTTGAACATGCGTAAGCTCCCAAGGTGTCAGATACCGTGACTCTCTTATGTTTCCATTAGCTTTCCCAGGCAACCATGATTCGATTTGAAAGAGTTTTATAAGGTTACCGTAAGTTTCGTCAGATGCAAGTTCGGCGGTGAGAATCCCGTTGCCGGAGACGCTGAAGAGGCCATACTCGGTGGTGACTCGTTGACGATACCTGTCGCGAGCACCGTGGCTTCCCCTGCCAATTCGCGGCAGCCTGGGTCGTACGGTTGTGTGACGAGAGTTTGTCGGGATTCCTGGGGGACGGACCACGATTAATCCCAGGATTTATTGATGCTTTGCTCAGCCAGGCCATCTGCATCCGACCTTGCAGCGAGCTTTGAGGCCTTTTTTCTGAATCCAATTCAGATTTTCCTCCCAACCCCTATTATCCTACGCCTGTCTGTGAGGCAAAGTCTCATCTTCTGCTTCAGGAACCGCTCTTTTTTGGGCCTAGGTGCCGAGTTTTTGGTTGGAGGAAAAAGACCCTCAAAATCTTCACGCAGGGCCGCTTCCTACCCTACGTGAGGGAGATATTTTTTTGATCGGGCCACTATTTAGCGTGGTCCTGTGCTATCGTCCCACTTTCCACTTGTGCG
>JBEKYG010000205.1:0-7826 GCA_049511215.1 Acidobacteriota bacterium
TGCATATCGAAGCGATGCCGGATGATCCGACGGTGATCGCACTGCTCTATGGGCCCATCGTCCTGGCCGGAGACCTCGGTAAAGACGGCTTGGACCAGAACACGCGCTACGGCCCCAGCGCCCCGCCGCTCAACCGGGTGCCCTCCGTGGTTGTTCCCGCCTTTGTCGGCACGGTGAAGGATGTGATCGGCAAAGTGAAGCCGGTGGCGGGAAAGCCGCTGTATTTCCAGACCGGCGGCCTGGGCCAGCCGAAGGATGTGACCCTGGTCCCGTTCTACAAGGCTTCCGATATTCGTTACACGGTTTACTGGAAGGTCTACTCAAATGAAGAGTGGGCCAAGAGAAAGGCAGACGCGGTTGCCCGGGAATCGCGCCGCGCCGAGATCGAGCGCCGCACGATTGATGCGGTGATCGTCAGCAATGAGCAGAGCGAACGGGACCACAACCTGCAGCAGCAGAATTCGAATCGCGGCTCCTTTGAAGGGAAAGGGGTCCGGGACGCTGCGCGCAACGGGTGGTTCAGTTATGACCTGAAGGTGTCACCGGACAAGCCGTTGCTGCTGGTTTGTGCTTTCATCGGCAGTGAAGGCCGCCAACGGACTTTTGACATATTGGTGGATGGTGAAAAAATCGCTACGCAGTCGCTCGAGATTCATCCTACCGAGATTTTCGACTTCGAATACAAGTTGCCCGAGCAACTGACGCGCGGCAAGCAAAAGATCACGGTGAAATTCCAGGCATTACCCAACTCCTCGGCGGGCCAGCTGCTCGACGTTCGAGTTGCTCAGCAATAGAGTCGGCAGTGCAGCCGCAGGTCAACGCTGCCGGCATGGAGATCGCAGGTGCGTTGGTTGGGTTCAATCCAGAGCCAACCGATGTAACCTGCAAACAAAAACAAACCGCAGTATCAATAAGGGGGCAAAATGGCGCATAAATCTGCTAAAGGTCTCGCAACCACGATCTTAGCATTGACTCTGGCCTGTCGTTGCTGAAAATTCGGTCCGGATTGAAATTGTTGCACTTACGGGATTCGGTTGTTAGCCTTCAGATCCATGAATGGTGTGATGGTTTCATTGATTTCAACCCTCCTCGTCAGCATTCGATCCCGCATCGCCCTTTTTGGCCGAGATCCTGGCTCTGCGGCACCAAATCAACATGCTCCAACGGTCTTCCCAAAAGCGGCCACGTCTGCGTGTATCTGATCGTGTCCTTTGGGTATGGCTGTCGCGGTTGTTGTCCAATTGGCGCTCAGCCCTGTTGATCGTCAGGCCAGAAACAATCCTTCGTTGGCATCATCAAGGCTTCGGTCTCTATTGGCAGTGAAAAAGCCGGCGGGCTTCATTATCGATACGGGCGCAGAGCGGCCTGAACTCCCAGGTGCTGGGGATTGGACTACTTCGAACATCCCCGCAGGCATGAAACCGTCTGCGGGAGGGAGGAGTGCCTCGGGTACGTTCCGCCACCCCTGAAGCAGGGCCCGCGAACCTGCGAAATCGCTGACTTCTGCATGGCAGAAAGTAGCCCCCGGTTGCCGCGCCGCACATAACTGCCAAAAATCCCCTGTCACCGCCAGTCAACGACGTCCTCCCACATGGCCTCCGAGGTTTTCAGCAGGGACAACATCCCATTCGATGCGTTCTCTGGTTCGCAGAGCCACATTTCCTATTTGGCTTTGGCCGCCTGGATCAGGCGGTTGTTTCCCTCGATCGAGAGAGGCCAGTGTTGGGTGGTTGCCGCCTTGGGATATACAGGCTCCCGATAGCCTTGATAAAGCTCCGTTCGCAGATGGGAAAGCATGTCGTGCCCGCGACGCCGCCGGCGCTCAATCCTGAGACTCTCAATGTCAATCGGGCCGACCACGATACGCTCGCCGGGGCCGGATTCGGCCTGCGCCAAAATCCGGCCGTCGAAATCAACAATCATGCTGCCGCCGGGCCAACTGAACGGCGGATAATAGGCAAGCCGCGCGCCCTGATTGGCAGCCACCACGTACGCGGTGTTCTCGATGGCGCGGCACCGGTTCACCACAGTCCACCAATCGAGAGGCGCCGCCGTGCCCCAGGGATCCATGTAGACCGACACGCGGATCAGCACCTCCGCTCCCTTCAGCGCCAGTTGCCGGATCGCCTCCGGGAAGAGCCAGTCATAGCAGATTGCAGCGCCAAGCCTGCCTATCTCGGTTTCGACCACGGGAAAGGGATCCGCCTGGTAATCAGCCAAATCATGGGGACTGGCATGAACTTCCCATGGAATCCACGGATGCGTCTTGCGATATTTCGCGAGAATCCCTTGCGGGCCAATGAGGCAGGTGGTATTGAACACGGCATCCGGAAAGGCATCATCCTTCTCGAGAAATGTCCCCGTCTGGATATAGATGCTATGATGCCCGGCGCGCAGGAAATACCTTTCTGTGTGTTCATTGGGTATGCGTACCGCCAGCCTGTCGGCGAGCTCGGGAACCGTATTGTAAACGGGTGGCGTATGGGCGAATTCAGGAAACACGACCAGCCGGACCGGGAAAAAGGGTTTATAGCCCAGGACGGCGGAGTCGATCATTTCGAGCATCCGGTCAACCCGGCTCGGGATGTCGTCCCGGGAGGTTGGACTTGGAAAGTCCGTCTGGCAGCATGCAGCGTAATAGCGTTCCAGTTTGTTCATGGACAAAAGAATATCATGCTTTGCCCGGACGCCGGAGACTCTCTGTGATCAAGGGGCACATGAAATCCAAAACGTTCAGAGCCGCGCATGGACAAGCGGTGCGGAATTTCGGGGACAGGCGCCATAAACCTCGATATTATGGCAGAGGAACCTAGCCTGGGTGCTCTGGAATTCGGAGGTTATGGCGCCTGTCCCCGAAATTTTTGACAGCCTCAAATCGCCCTGGGAACTGAGAGCTTTCTCCCAATCTCTGATGAGGGCTCTGGAAAAATTGGATGATGCCGGCCTGAGGGAAAAATGCGGGCAGTACCTCACGCCGGTAGAAATCAGCACCACTTTAAAGCGAAGGGACAAGACACTCGAGATCTACCATCGGCTCGTAAAGGAAAGGGGAGTCGGCATCCTTTACCCCTAGCGAGTCTGCGAGTGATCACTCGTAAACTCGCGCTGACCTGTGCGCACAGGCTTTGGCGTTGACGGCACCCGGCTGCGGTGCTATATAGGGGTGGCGGAGGATGGCGGCGGCGGCCGGAATGCCCATGCGCGAAAGGCCCGTCTGGCCGGAAAGAGCCACTCGGGCATGCCGCAGGGCATGGCGAATTAAGATGATTCGAGGAATCTCAGACACCAGGCTCGTCGGTCGTGAGGGCAAGACGGAGAACACCGTCGTCGATGTCGGCGGCGTCCTGGTCGGCGGGCCGGACATCGTCGTGATAGCCGGCCCCTGTTCCGTGGAGAGCGAGGAACAGCTCCTCGCGACTGCCATCGCGGTGAAGCGGGCAGGAGCAAAAATACTGCGGGGCGGGGCCTTCAAGCCGCGTACTTCTCCCTACAGCTTCCGGGGCCTGCATGAGGAAGGGCTGAAGCTTCTGGCCGAAGCGCGCCGCGCGACTGGCCTGCCGGTGGTCACGGAGGCGATGGACACCCGACACCTGGACGCAGTCTGCGCCTATGCGGACATGATCCAGATCGGATCCCGCAACATGCAGAACTACGCGCTGCTGGAGGAGGTAGGGAAGCTTCGCGTGCCGGTGCTTTTGAAGCGCGGGTTCTGCGCCACGATCGAGGAGTTCCTGCTGGCCGCAGAGTACATTGCCAGCGGAGGCAACGGTCGGATTGTCCTGTGCGAGCGGGGCATCCGCACCTTCGAAACGTCGACGCGAAACACACTGGACCTGAGTGCGTTGCCCCTGCTGAAGCGTTGGACCCACTTGCCCGTAATCGTGGACCCAAGCCACGGGACAGGACTGTGGTGGCTGGTACCGCACATGGCCCGCGCTGCCGTGGCCGTCGGCGCCGACGGCCTGCTGATTGAAGTACATGTAAATCCTCAGGCGGCGCTGAGCGACGGAGAGCAATCGCTCCGTCCTGAGACATTCGAGCGCATGATGAATGATATTCGGCCTGTGGCCCACGCCGTGGGCCGGGGCTGGTAGCTGGGAACCGGGTTCGCCTCCAAAGATAACTTGCCCCTCACCGGCTTTTTGTGCAAAGAGGAGGTCATGAGAACCGTCGCGTTGGCGCTTCTGTCGCTTCTGCTCTTGGCTTTGGCCGCCGCTCAAGAGAAGCCCAGTCTGCCGGTGTTCACCGACATCACGAAGCAAGCCGGAATCTCATTCAATCATTGCCTGGGAGACGACGAGATCAGCTCGATCGTCGAGGCAACGGGCTCGGGCTGCGCATTTCTGGACTTCGACGGTGACGGTTGGATGGACATCTACGCCGTGAACGGACGGTATCTCGAGGGCATCAGCGACCCGGATTCCCGTTACAAAAACGTTCGAACCACCAGTCGCCTGTATCGGAACAAGGGCGATGGGACCTTCGAAGATGTTACGGAGAAGGCGGGGGTGGGAGCTTCCGGGTACGGTATGGGAGTCGCCGTCGGCGACTACGACAACGACGGTCATCCGGACATTTACGTGACGAACTTCGGCAAGAACATCCTCTATCACAACAACGGCAACGGCACATTCACCGACGTCACGGAAAAGGCCGGCGTCGCTTGCGGCCAGTGGAGCGTGGGCGCCATCTGGATCGATTATGACAAGGATGGATATCTTGACCTGTTCGTCGGCAACTATCTCGAGTTCGACAGCAAGTACCGGCTTTTCTATGAAGCGGACGTGTATCCCGGCCCTCTAGCTTACCCCGGACAGTTGTCAGTCCTCTATCACAACAATCACGACGGGACCTTCACTGACGTCAGCGCAAAAGCGGGCATAAATAAAAAGGGGCGAGCCATGGGGGTCCTGTCGGCGGACTATGACGATGACGGCTGGCCTGACATCTTCGTCGCCAACGACGCGATGCAGAACTACATGTACCACAACAACGGCAACGGCACATTCACAGAGGTCGGAATCGAGTGTGGCGCAGCGTTCGGCCAACACGGCAATGCGGTGTCATCCATGGGCGGTGATTTCGCCGACTTCGATGGGGACGGCAAGCTCGACCTCATGGTGCCGGCCATGAATTACATCGGGATTTTCCGAAACCTGGGCCGTGGGCTCTTCGAGGAGGTATCTGTTCCGACTGGCGTGGCAAGGGTAAGCGCCCAGTTCTGGTCTTGGGGCGGTGATTTCATGGACTTTGACAACGATGGCTGGCCGGACCTCCTCATCGCAAACGGCGACGGTCATCGTCTTTCAGAGAAGCAGGAGCAGCTTCTCATGAGAAATGTCGCGGGACCGTCTGGACAGCGTGTCTTCGTCGATGTTTCCAGATCCGTCGGTCCCTACTTCGATACCAGGAGCGTGGCCCGCGGCCTGGCCACCGGCGATTTCGACAACGACGGAGACCTGGATTTCTTCGTTCTGAACATTGACCAGCCGTCCGTCCTCCTCAGAAATGACGGGGGCAACCGGAACCACTGGCTCACACTGCAACTGATCGGCACCAAGAGCAACAGAGACGGCGTGGGTGCCAGGGTGATTGTGCGTTCAGGCGACTTTACCCAGGTGGCGGAGAAAACGTCTGCGAGCAGCTACCTTTCCCAGAACGACCCCAGGCTCCACTTCGGGCTCGGCCAGCGAACCATGATGGATGAAGTTACCATCCAGTGGCCCAGCGGAAAGATGCAGAAGCTGAAGGAGGTGAAGGCAAATCAGTTCCTCAAGGTGATTGAACCATGAAGAAGTGCTTTGCCCTGTTTGGCTTTCTCCTGGTGGCGTTTCTACCTGCGATAACGATGACATCCGGCCAATGGAACTACTCCATGGTTCTTACCCAGGTGCCGTTCAACGCAAAATTGCACGGCGGCCAAGCCGGACGGTTTCTCCTGAATGGAGCTGCCGACAATGGGAGCCGCATCGTTCTTCTGGCAAGTCATGATTCTCCTGCCGTTCTCACCCCCGAATTTGCAGCGGCAGCGGATCCTTCAGTCTCCTTCGACGGGAAACGGATCCTGTTCTCCGGAAAACGCACGGCACAAGATAAGTGGGACATCTGGGAGATGGATGTTGACGGCGAGAACAAACGACAGATCACGAAGGATTTTGGAAATTGTCGCGAGCCCGAGTATCTCGCGCGGAGCGCCATCACGCCTCCGGAATTCGACGACAGGGTGCGATGGATTACATTCATTTCGGACGCAGCCGGGGCGTACCAGGAAGGGACACCGGAGCTTGCCACATCCCTGTACGCCGCAAACCTGGAGCCCGTCGAAGGACGTGGCTTTGTGACCCGACGGAGTACCTTCAACCTTTCGAGCGACTTTTCACCGACCGTTCTTCAGGACGGCAGGGTGCTCTTCACAAGCCGGCAGAAATACGCAAACAGCCCGGAGAAATTTCCGCTGCTGGCTGCCAACTGGGATGGCACCGGCTTGAACCTCTTTTGCGGGTCCGATCAAGGTGCACATTTCAAGACGATGGCTTGTGAGATGCCGGACCGGACGCTGGTGTTCGTCGAATCTGCCAGTCCGACGGACTCCGGCGGGCGGCTTGCCAGGGTCGCTTTTCGACGCCCGCTCCACAGTTATGAAGCGCTGAGCCGGGGAAAAGGGCTGTATCTTTATCCGCATCCTTCTCCCGACGGCACACTCGTCGTTTCTTATTCTTCGGGAGAGGAAAGCTACGGCATCTACTTGTTCGATTTTGAAAAGGGAATGCCGGGAGAGCAGATCTTCGACGACCCGAATTGGGAGGACCTGGATGCACAAGCGGTCGTGCCGAGACCTGAGCCGCAGGGATTGATCAGCGCCGTCGTTGATTCCCTGACTTGGGGTCATCTGCACTGTCTGAGCGTTTACGAATCAGACATGCCCGAGGTCAAGGCGATCCGAAAGGGCGACGTAAAGCGCGTCAGATTTGTCGAGGGGGTGCCTGCCTCCGCCGCGCAGCCAAGGAGGTCGCCATCACAACCCATCCCCGACGCGGGAACGCGCCTCCTGGGTGAAGCGCCCGTCGAGCCGGATGGCTCGTTTTTTGTCGAAGTGCCGGCCGACACTCCCTTTTTAATACAGCTTCTGGACGCATCAGGGAAGGCCCTGGAGACAATGCCCCGGTGGATGTGGGTCCGGCGTGGAACCAGCCGCGGATGCATCGGATGTCACGAGAACAAAGAGCTGGCGCCCGAGAACCGGGTTTCGGACGCGGTAAGAAAAGCCGTGCCCTGGGTTCTCCGGCAGAAGAAGTAGGGATGCCGGATTTGAAATGATGAATCATTCTCGTGTCCTTTTATTGGGTTTCGCAACGCTGGTTGCGCTCGCATCCTCCACTCTGCTTCCCGGTGATTCGTCCCAGTCTTCCCGCGATGGAAGCAGGAGGGCAACCTACGCCGTTCCGGAAGACCACCTCTACAAGTCGCCGATTCAAATGGCTGTTTCAAGAGACGGCCGCCGGCTCTTCGTTACTTGCGAAAACAGCGGCGAAGTGCTGGTCATAGATACCACGGTCCGCAGAGTTGTCAACAGCGTGAAGACTGGGAAAAGTCCATTCGGCGTTGCGCTCAGCCCCGATGAGAGCCGTCTCTACGTCAGCAACCGCTGGGACGACAATGTAACGGTTGTCAATGCAGGGAGCATGGAAGTCATCGGGCGGATCCCTGTCGGGGATGACCCTCATGACCTGGTCACAGATGAGACCGGAAGATACTTGTTCGTCGCAAACCTGGGCACCGACGACGTGTCGGTGATCGATACTGCCGATTTCAAGGAGATCAAAAGG
>JBEKYG010000206.1:0-7824 GCA_049511215.1 Acidobacteriota bacterium
CATGGAGTTGCCTCCAGTAGTAGAGGAAAGGGATCGTGAACCGCCCATGGTATTGGACAGGCCGGTGCCGGTACCCAGGCCCCCCTGCCCTGTTGTCCCGCGCTGGTTCGTGCCCACACCGGTCTGGCCGGGAGCGCCGGTCTGCTGCCCTCCGATCGTTGTGCCGCTATCGCCACCGAAAAGAAGCGCGAGCACCCCGGCAATGTTGGAGGCAGTGCCGTTCTCGACCGTGTAGATGAATGTCTGGACGCTTCTGCCGGTAGTCGTATCCAGCACTTTGATCCAACGTTTTACCTCCTCCAAGGCTCTTTTGGAGTTGGCCATAACCAGGATGGCATTGAGGCGGTCCAGCGAGACCATGTTGATGCCGGTGTTGCTGTCTTTGGCGCCACCGAAGACCTTTTTCAAGTCGTCGAGCACATCGCCCGCGGCATTGTATTTGATCTCGATCAGCTCGACCAGATCTGCTTGCATATAGGTGCTATCCAGGAGGTGGACAACCTCCAGCAGTTTCTGGACGTTATCGGTGTAGTCGGTGATGATCAGCATGTTCTGCCGCTCGTAGGGCATGATCACGCCGCCCTCGGTCATGAACAGCTTGATCGGTTCGACGAGGCTCTGAACCGGAACGAACTCCGCACGAATGATGTGGGTCGCCAACCGGGGACCATCCGGACTTGCAGGCCGAGCCTGTGCCGAAGGAGTCGCCTGCGCCTGGAGCGGATTCTGGGCTGGGGCTGTACCCGGCCTAGTCTGGCCCGTAGCGGCGCCCGGCGGAGTCTGAACAGCATTCACAGGCTGAATCGGTGTGGCGGAAGGCGGCGCCGTGTCGGGCGGCTTGACCGTGCCGTCGGCCGGCACGTCCGTCTTCTTTGGAGTCTCCTTGTCCTGAGCCGGCTTTGGCGGCGGAGGCGGGAGGGTGTCCACGATCTCCAAGCCCTCTTTCAGGCCCTGCGAGATGGGCACGATCTTGTAAAAATTCCCGGACCTCACAAGCGCCGCGTTGTTGTTTTTCAGGACGATGTTGAATATTGGGATCACATCTTGTTTTGACATGGGCGCGGAACTGTAAATGTAAACGGTTCCCTTCACATCCGGGTCGATCAGGATCGGAGTGATTCCCAGCATGTCCGCAATCTGAGTAATAAAGTCATACAAAGGCGCATTGTCGTATTTGAGCTGGATCTGATCGGCGGAGAGAGGCGCACGTTGGACAATCCCCGGTAGGGCCGATTGGGCGGGCGCGGCCGGCGTCGGGACTGGCGTCGCCGGGGATGGCGTTTGGGCGGGCGGCGTGGTCTTCTGCAGATCCTGCAAAATCTTCTCCAGCGCTTTGCGCCGCTCCTCCGCGGTCTGGGCCTGAGTCTGGCCCGGGCTACCGGGCGGGGGTATCCCCTGGGATGCGGTCTCAGCCAGCGTGATGCTGCATGTTGCGGCCGAAAGAAAAACAAGGCAAGCGATCCATGGGTTTTGTTTAAAGGTTCGCACGTGACTCCCTCTTGATGACAGATTTATGGGCTTACTTTTTTATTGGCGGCGCAGGCTGTTGCGCCGGTTGGTTCGGAAGCGGAAATGCCCCGAACGGCGAATTCATGATGATCCTTCCCTGGGAATCAACGGTCTGATTCCATACACCCGTCGGGGCGGGGGCTTGTACGGCCGGCAGCTGCTGGCTCTGCTGGCCAATCGGGACGGTAGCGCGTTGTTGATTGGCACCCCCGCCGGGCTGAACGACGCGCGCTCCTCCGCTCGATCCCGGAAACGGAGGTGCGCCCGGCCGGCCTGCGGACGCCGAGGTCACAACCATGCCCATTTGCCCCGGGGCCCCTGTGGCGGCACCGAAATTGACGACCCGAGAAGCGATGATCGGAGTCTTGCCTCCCTGGGTAGGTTTGGCGGTGTCGTATAGAGGAATAACTTCCCGGCTCGTGCCGTATTCGAGAACCATGCCGTTGTCGGTAATATCCGTCACCACGAACCCGCGATAGTTGTCTCCAAGTCTGATGTTCTGAGTGCGCCGCGCGTTCGGAGTGTTGGCCGGCGCGGGATCGTTGATCATGGCCAGCCGTTGGGATCCGGAGACTATGACCCCGACAAGGATGGGCTTGATATCCAGAACCCTGGCCTCCGGCGGCGGCGGAGGTGTATCCACCGTCTTTTCCTCAAGCTTGCGAGACTCGGCGAACAGATCCTGAGCCGGGATGACGGCAAACTCCGCATCCGTGTATTTTTTGGTGAGCTGAAGTTGTGAAAGCCCGCCGTCCGCGGCACCTTTCTTCTTCGCGGGTTGAATCCGGACAAGATTGGAGATGCTATTGCTCGTATTAAAAAGCTTGACTGAAACATTGAGTTGCCAGGCCAGCAGTCCTGCGCCCAGAAGCAGCATCAGATTGATGGCAGTCCATTTTTTGGTCATATCAGCCTCAGTTCTTTCGGACTCCTATTTCCCGCCGGCGGCGGTTTCCGCGGGTTTTGCCGCGGGGGCCGGGGTCGCGACCAGGCCGGTGACGTTCAGCCTTGGCCGGATCTCGTCCTTGTTGCGCAGACGCATCCCCTGGATAAAAAGGTCGTCCACCTTCAAAAACTTCTCATAGTTTTCAATCCCCGTGATCAGCCGTACCAGCTGATCCAGGGTGCAATTCATGTCCAGTTGAACCGTGACCTTTGTCAGGTTATCCGGGAGCTTCTGCTCAGGCATGATGGTTTTGCGCGAGATCTCCACCTGGTTCGAATCGGCAAGATCCTGCAGCACCTTCTGCAACGCCGCTCCGGCGGCGGAAGGGTTGTCTCCCGGCAGCAGGCGATTCAGATCCTGAGTCAACCTTTGCTGGTCCTGGGCGATGCGCGCCTTGAAACTCTCTTCCTGGCTGATCAGCTCCCGCTGCCTTTGCAGCAGATTCGCCCTGTTCTGGACCGAGGTGGACAGATCTTCCGGAAGGAGCATCGGCACCAGGTAAAAAGCGATCGCCACCAAGGCAATGCCCGCGCCGGCCATCAGAAACCTTTGTTCTCTTGTAGATATCTTCACGGCTATTTCTCACACTTCGCTTGAAGGGTGAATACGTCTTTCCCCGTCTGCATGTTTTTAAAGGTAGCTGATTGGGTTCTCGCGTCTTTCAGCAACGGCGACTTTTCAATCTTGGGAATCAGATCCGAAGAAGAAGATGGCGGACTCTGCCCCTGCAGCATGATCGTACAATCCGTGTTATGGTAAAGCGTAAGGTACGTATCAGATGGAAGTATGCCGGTCAGTTCCCGCAGGATTTCCAGATTCTGATCGCGCTGGCTCAAAAGCGTTTCGAGAGAAGAGACTCGCTTGTCGAGGGCCTGCAACTGGGCCTGCAAATCTCTCGCGTGATTGGTGGGCTCATCGAGAGATTTCTTCTCCTCATCCAGATTGCGAATGAGGATTCGCTGCTGAACCATCTGGTGGAAGCCCAACCCCGCGATCATGCCGGCAATGGCCAGGCCAAGAATGATTGTGGGAATGTAAGCCCAACGCTGTTGGTGCACTCTCAGCTCAACGGGCAGCAGGTTGAGCCTCATGGCCAGCCGGCGTGTGATTCCTGCATACGCCAGCCCCAAGGAGGTCGCGGAATCCTTGAGAGAGGCCTTGAGCTGGGGCGACATCTCGAAGCGGAGCTTGGTGGCCATCAGCTCGCAGCCCGGCACCTCCTCCCCCAACTCTTGAATCAGGCTCTCCGACTCCTCCCCGGCCATGAGGATGCTCTCGATGTTCTCTTCCGGGTCCAATCGCACCTTACCAACGGCGACTTCCATCTCGCTCAGCAAGAGCTGCTTTAAGGACATTTCTCCCTGCCTGGCGGCATCCCTGCCGTATACAATCGCGCCGCCGCGCAGCACGACGAGCTCGATTCCCGCGGGCTTCAGATCGGCTAAGAGGAAGGTCTTGTCCCGGGCTCCCTCACGCGTTCCCAACAACATGTTGGCGAGAGCCACCGATCCGGCCGTGACAGCGGCTGGGCGGATTCCGAGCTGGCGCATGGCTTCCAGGTGGGCATCCAGACTGGATTTCCGGATCATGACCACCAGGACGTGTATCCGCTTGTCGGTCTTGCCGTTCCTGATGGGCACATAATCGTAGTACAGCTTCTCCTCTTCGGTCGGCTCAAAAGACTGCACTTGGTAGAGCATGACCTGTTTCAGGTTGTCCTCAACTTCCTTGGGCAGATCGAGGTAGCGCAGAATGACGTCTTTGCGGGGAATGCCGAGCACGATGTTGTCTCGGGTGAGTTTCTCCGCCTTAAAAAAATCGTCGATTTCGCTGCGTACTTGTGCCTGATCGCGCTGACGATAGCCGGAGATTCGTACGAATTTGGTGAACGTGCCGCCGGCGAAGTTGCTTCTTAGACAGGAAATCAGCAGATCCTCCTGTCTGATTTCAATCCCCACGCTGGTCTTTAGATAAATCACTTTTTTCGCCTTACCAGTTTGGAACGTTCTCGTTCCAGTAAAGGACCGTGTATTTTTCCTGCCCATTAAGATTGATCCGGACAACCGCGCGAACGATTCTGCGCGCCTTCGAGTCCATCCTGTGGGCCGATGCGGTCAGGGTGAAAATGGAGGTCCGCTGCCATGTGAGGTTGGACATTACCGTCGGCCCCGGGTTCGGAACCACATCTCTATTGAGGTCATCAACGGTAACGAATGGTTTAACTTGACGGCGCTCGTAGATCGCCTGTGCCGCCGCGGGAGGCATGCCCGGAATCGACAGCAGCACCGGAAGTGGAGCGGAATTGATATTGATCCGGTTACCAGTGCCATATACGGTCAAATACTTCGAAAGCCCATAGCGCTCGATGATCTGTCCATCGGGCGTCCTTTCCCGGCGCCCGTAATAGTACTCGGGAGTCACACCTCGGACGAGCAGGAGCTCCTCCACGGCCTTCATTCTCCCGCCGTCTTTCCAGATCGCGTACGGAGGCTGCAGAGTCTGGTAGTAGCTGTCTTTGGCGCCATTGGCGCGAGGGATGTCACCGGGAATGCGCCAATCCAGGATGGAATCCACGATGATGTCGGCATCGGGCTCGCCTATGCCAACCACCTGGACCAGAGCCCTCAGTTGGTCCTCGCTGGCGAAGTTAAGATTGATCTTCCCCGACTCGTCCTGGATATCGACATCAAATTCCCCATCGCCGAAGGTTCCCGAGACTTTACCCAGGTCGACGGCGTCGAACTGCTGCCCCTGAAGATTAGGCAATCCTTGCGCCACGCCCGAATACATCTTTTGATAGAGTTGGTAAACGGTTGTAGCGATCCCGGCTCGCGCAATGTAATAAGCATCGACCAGATCGCGCGCGTTGCGCGCAGCGCCCACCTCAACGAAGGTCTCGCGCGCGAAGCTGAGCGCAATAACGGAGAGAATCGTCAGAATCCACAGCAGGGCGATCAAAATAACGCCCTGATTGGCTTTGCGTGCGTTGATCATCGGATCGGAATCTCCCACTATTTTCATCGAAGGCCGCATCATGGAAACCGGCCTCCTCTTCCTCCGCCAGGAAATGGAACATTATCGTCCGGGCCTCTCCGTCCACCACCGGCGGGCGGAAAACCAAAACCCGGTCCTCGCCGCCCTCCTGGAGGCGGGCCGTTGGCTCCGGTGCCTCTGCGACCACTACCGGGCGGGGCATTAAAACCGGGGGACCCACCCCTCCGGCCCTCGAACGGATCCACAAAAGAAGGCTGCGTGGTATCAGTTTCCGCCATGATCGGAATGATTACCTGCCGGCTCTGAACGGCCCCATTGGTGTCGCGGGTATTGACTGTCATCGACAAAGCCGTTGGTAATCCGGCATTATCCTGGGCATCCCATGTCTTGACCCATTGAGGCGGAACTGTGCCGTTGCCAGGGTCATAGTATTCAAACGACAGGCCGGCAAGATGCTCGAAGATGGTGGTAACGGGCACGTCAAGCAAATCAAAATTAACGTCCAGGGTCGGATCTCCGCCGAGGTACCGCGTCTCGCGCTCGACGAGTGCATAGTCCCCGTCGTTTCCGGCTACCACTTCATAGGAAACCACTGCCAAACCGGGGTTGTCGCGAAAACGGAGCGCGCAGAGCGAGATGAACTCAACACTCGTGTCCGATCCGACGAATATCGGAAACTGCCCCGCTCCGGTCTGCAGATCGAGAGGAGGAACCAGACTGGAAATGGATGCCATCTGCTTCTGAATCAGATCCAGCGTGGCACGGCGCCGCTGGTTCTCATCCATGAACTCCGTGCCGCGCTTCCAGGATGAAATGCTGATGCGCAATACCGCCCAAATACATAGCGCCATCATCGCGATCAGCGTGACCGAGATCATCATCTCGATGAGGGTGAAACCCTCGGCTCGCGTTCTTAGATGTGGTCTCCGTGGGTTTATCATCTCGGCACCTGGGTACCAGGAGGTAAGGCGTTGACCAGTTTCAGCGTTTGCAGCTCAAAATCCGGTTTTGGGGAATTAGGTCCCGTGACATCCACAACATAGGAAAGCGCCTTGGGCATCACCATTTGATTGAGCTCCGAGTTCGGCGGGGCCGATGGCAAGGGCGGCATCTCGACTTCGCTGATCTGAACGGACCAGCGCGTGCCGTCTTCAAAGTCGCCGTTGAGCGTGGCGGCACCATTGATGGAGTCATCAAGCAGCGCCAATTCCATTACCGCCTGGGCGTGCTCGATCAGGCGGGACTGGCCCCTTACCTTCCGGATATGGCCTAGCGAACCCGAAATCAGCGACAGCGTCAGAGCAACCCCGACGGCCAGCACGGTCAGTGCCACCAGTACTTCCAGAAGAGTGAACCCTGATTCTCGCTTCACGGCGCCTTCTCTCCCGCAGTCGATAGGATCCGAGCCCCGCCGGTGATCGGATCCAATATGATCCTCAGGCTCGCCCCCGAATCAGCCTTTACCAGGATCTGTGCATCCTCCGAACTCCCGTTTGGAAGGAATCGAATCACCAGCTGGCCCTGCGGTTGTTCCTCTCCGGTACCGCTCAACCCCAGAATCTTGACGTCATCGGGGGGGTGAAATGTCCGTGGGCCGTCGCCCACCTCGTCCGACACTGTCACTTGCTGCGCCTGGGAGTCCACCAATACCAACATTACCTTCTGCTCCGTCACGGCCGACTCCCTGGCGACGCGCAAGGCATTGACCACGTCCCGTCCAACAGCGCGCAGATGAAACGCCGTTTTGCCCCGCGACATCGACGGATATACCATCGTAAGCACAAGGCTCATGACAACGAGAACCAGGATAAGTTCGAGGAGCGAGAAGCCGCTCTCACGCGTTTGCGTGGGGGCTTCACTTCCAGTTACCGATTTCGTCACCTTGACCTTCCGTTCCACTTGGCCCTAAGGAGAGGAGATCAAACTCGTTCGCATGCGTTCCCGGGCATCGGTAAACGTAGGGCTTCCCCCACGGATCCATAGGAACCGCCTTGTTGATATAAGGACCTTTCCACGAATCGACGTTCCCCGGATTTGAAACCAGGGCTTCCAGCCCTTCGGAGTTGGTCGGATAGCGACCTACGTCGAAGGCAAACATCGAGAGGGCGCCCTCGAGCTCATGGATCTGGATGCGCGCGATTTCTACCTTGCTCTTTGACAGATGTTTGGTGATGTTGGGCACCACGACTGCCGCCAGTAGCCCCAAAATCACGAGCACGACGATAAGTTCAATGAGCGTAAATCCCTTTTCGGAGATTCTGGTTTCACTGGTAGCCGACATTTTCCCTCCCCGGTGCCGTTGTCTCGAACAGATGTCCCGCGGCACGTCGGCCGCTCGAAGCCATGACCCGGCAACATCAGGTGTTTGAACAACC
>JBEKYG010000207.1:0-7771 GCA_049511215.1 Acidobacteriota bacterium
CCGCAGATGCCCCCGCGCCGCCGGAACCCGAAGGGCGCATGGGGATTGCGGGGCGATCTCTGCGTTGCTCGTCGTCAACGATGTGCACCGACATCGCCTCCTCCTCGCGCCTTGAGCTCGCCCCGCAATCCCCATGCGCGCGACCCCTCCTAATTCTCGGACGGGCTCCTAGAAGCTAATTTCTCTCTGCCCGATATTGCAAGCGGAAAAATCCGGCCGATTTTCAGTGACGTCCGCGGTAGTGAACATCAGAGGAGGGTCCCCGATGCCATGCAGAGACATAACCGAAGACGCACCCGGAAGCGGTAACGCCAGGACGAGGGCCAGCCCCTCCTCTCGGTTTTACCATAGATTTGAGGTTTGGCCTAGCGGGCGATTTCCTGGCTCCCCGTGAAAAATAGTTCGACTTTTTCACGATGCCGCATGTCAAATGCTATTGGATGGAGAGCGAAGAGGCAAGGGACCAGACAGGACGGATCAATGGAGAGATGGGCACCATGTGGGCTCAGGACCGATCCTTGTCTGCTGCCAACGACCAAGTCCAGGAAAAAGCCTGGGTGGCGGCAAGCCAGCGCGGCGATACCCTGGCATTTAACCGGTTGGTGTTGAAATGGGAGAGAACTGTCTACAACGTGTCCCTGAGGATGCTTCAAGATCGAGACGAAGCGACCGAAGCAACCCAGGAGGTTTTCCTGTCGGCCTTCAAGAATATCCGACGCTTCCGACAGGACTCAAAGTTCTCGACCTGGCTTTACAGAATCGCCGTCAATCACTGCATCTCGCGAGCCAGACGACGACCTCAGGGGACTCACTTCTCTCTGGACAACGTCGATCAGAGCGTCCGGCCGGCAGAACAGCTGCGAGTCACGGAAACCCAGGACGGAGATGTACTGCGCGCGGAGGATCGGAGCCGAGTACGAGCGGCACTCGCGTTCCTGCCGCCCGATCAGCGGGCAGTCATCGAGTTGAAGTTTTTCCAGGAACAGACCTTCGAGGACATCGCGGCTATCCTCCATGTCCCCCTGAGCACGATCAAGTCGCGGCTTTATGCAGGCTTGGAGATACTGAAAGTCAGGCTGAGCGCCAGAGCCTGACCGACGGGAGGGTAAAAGCATGACTTCGCAATGCAGCGAGCATCAGCAACGTATCCCGCGATCCTTCGTGGGAGATCTAACAGCGGAAGAGCAACGGTCGTTGGATATGCATCTGGCCGCGTGCCTCCCCTGCAGCAAGGAACACCAACGCTACGAAGAAACACTGTCCCTGCTGCATTCGGCAGGCGATGAGCCAATTCCCCGCCATTTCTTTGTATATCCGAAAGAACGGGCGGCCAACCCCTGGCAGCTCTTCCGTCAGATGATGCCGCGCTGGCAGGCAGCCGCCGCGGGTGTTGCCGCACTCCTCCTGCTGCTCGGCGGTGCAACCGTCTCCGCACTGCAGGTCCGATCCGATCATGGCGCATGGACCGTAAGTTTCGGGCGCGTCGCGACGCCTGCGAGTATCGATGTTGCCGCCCTTAAGGCCGACATCCTCCGCGCAGCCGACGAAAATAATCGAGCGGCTGCCATGGGCTGGATCCAAAACCTGCGCACCGAAATTACCAACTCGCACCGGGATCTCACACAACAGCAGCAATACCAGCTGGCAGCCGTGTTAACCAGCCTCGAAACGCGCATCAATGACCGCATCACTGCCACTGCCGACGATCTTAGGACCGGCGCTCAAAGATCGAATGCTGAACTGTATCAGGCCGTGTCATTGCAGCACGAACAAGATATGAATGGCGTAACCGCCCGACTCGACAAGGTCGTCGAAACCAACGAAACCAGGGCCCGCCAAACCGACGACATCCTGGACACGCTGCTCCAGATCGCGAATCTAAACCTCAAACAACCCGGAGATCAAAAATGAAAAAGTATCTTGCCAGTGTTCTTATTCTCACATGCCTGGGAGCGTTTTCCCTCGCACAGGGAACCAAGACAGCACTGTTCGACGTAACCAAGTCGCAACAAGAAATGGAGATCATGAAGGGGATTCTCAGTACAACACTCTCCTTTGTTGCGCAAAATGTCCAAAGAGTGGGAGCTTCGACAAAAACGGCGACTGCTTCGCCCCGCAAAATCTCCCCAGCGATCGCGCCGATGTGGCGGGTTTCCAACATGAATGCCTTCTATCTCTATGGCCAGGGTGCGGTTTTCGTGATGCCGACCTCGAGCCTTCGGTTAGGCAATTATGATGAAATTATCGTCCGCGCTGACGACCTTAACCTGGAACTCGTCGCTGCCAGCAGGGCAATGCTAACCGCGTCCGAAAAGGCACTTAGAGGAACCGGACAAGGTGTAGGCGCAGGCACGGGGTCAGGTACAGGTAGTGGCGTTCCTCAAGCAGCGCAACCCCCGACACCGCCAGCGCCACCGGCACCTCCTCAAGTGAACCAGGAAGAGCTTCGCAAGAAACTGGCCGAGGCGCAGGATAAGGTAAAGAAGAGCCGCGAAGACTCGGAAGCCAGCCGCGCGAAATTCGTTGCAATGCTCGGGGAGATCAAAGGATATCTCATCGAGGCTTTGGCGAATCACGGAGACTCGCTGACGACGGTAAAACCGAATGAATATATCACCCTGGTCATCCTGACCGACGATTTCGGAGGCGATCTGCTCCGGGATGAATCTGGGCCCAGAACACACCAGGAGGTCATATCCGTGCAGAAGTCCTGGATCACCGATTACAAGGCGGGAAGACTGACTCTGGATGCCTTTAAACAAAAGGCCCTCCAGTACAGCGAGTAGCCTCAGCTCCTGCGATTCGAGATTCGAGATTCGAAATTCGAGATTTTAGAATTTCGAATCTCGAATCTCGAATCACTAGATCTGGTGTTTCCGCAGCTTGACGCCGCACTCTTGCAAAAGGGCCATGGCGCGCTCGTTCAGCGGATACTCCTGATTATAGATGACCTCGACAATTCCGCTGTTGATGATCATTTTAGTGCAAAGCAGGCATGGGGCGAAGGTTGTGTATATCGTGGCGCCCTTCAGGCTAATGCCATGAAAGGCGGCCTGGGTAATCGCGTTTTCCTCGCCATGGCAGCAGAGGCATTCCTCCAGCGAGGTACCACTCTTGGCCATGCTGTTGCACCTGGGGCATCCGCCTTCATTGCAGTTCTTGGCACCGCGGGGAGTACCATTGTAGCCTGTTGAGATCACGCGCCGGTCCCTGACGATGATGGCCGCCACCTTGCGCTTGATACAGTTGCTGCGCGACGCCACAACCTTGGCAATGTCAAGGAAGTATTCATCCCAGTCAGGCCGATCGAAGTTGCTCATCAGCGCAGGCAGCATCTCATCGAACCGATGCTGGAGTTCCTCCAGCGTTCCGTCGTTGTTGACCACGACGTCGGCCATCTGCCGCGTAGCAACCAACTGCTGGCTCGCGGGGTCCTCGCTCTGCAGCTCTCTTTGCTCTTCCTGAACGAACTGTTCCAAGGTCCGCGCTGCCCCCTCCCTATCGCGCAACTTGCTACGCTCGAACCTGGCGGCCTGCCTGGCATCGACCGCCAGCAGGACGAAGTCCTTTCGCCGCCTCAAGACCTCGACTTCCGTGGGATTGCGGATTGAGTCGATGACATAGTTTCGGTCATGGCCGAGCTGCACCAGAATCCGCTCCGCCAACACTCCCGCACCGAATCGGTTACGAAGCTCGTTACCCACTTCAGTCAGAACTTCCCGGGTAATTTCCCGGCCTCGCTTTTTGATTTCTTCACGAATCTCATCCGAAAGCGAATGGTATGCAAACCCACGGCTCACCAGGTATTGTGAAACTTCGGTCTTGCCAGCCCCGTTCGTGCCTGTCAACCCTATGATCATCGCGCCCCCGTCACGAGTGACGAATGAAAACCGCATTTATTTGACTCATTGCATTTCATTCATCCTTGCCCCTGAGTCCCAGTATTTCCGCACTCTCCTCCATGGCTCGGATACAGAAAGTGATGTGCTCATCCAGATCGACACCGAGCGCCTCGGCGCCTCGATAGATGTCGTCACGATTGACCGCGCGTGCGAACGCCTTATCCTTGAGCTTCTTGCGCACCGACTTCGCTTCCATGCCGATGATCGACTTCCCGGGGCGAACCAGCGCGCTGGCCACGAGGAATCCCGCCAGTTCGTCGCAGGCATAGATGGCCTTGCAGAGCAGGTTGTGGCGCGAGAGGTTCAGTTCACCGACGTGCGAAGAAATGGCATAGATAATCTCCTCCGGATATCCTCGTTGCCGCAGGATCTCAGCGCCCTTGGTCGGGTGGTCCGGCATTGTGGGATAGATCTCATAGTCAAAGTCATGCAGCAATCCCACGATTCCCCAGACTTCGGGGTCTTCGCCATATTTCTTCGCATAGGCTCGCATCAAGGCCTCAACCGCCAAAGCATGTTTTCGCAAACTCTCGCTCTTGGTGTACTCCGTGAGCAACTCCCAGGACGACTCCCGATTTATTGGCATGACCTACTCCAGGTACCAGGTTACACACATTGGATGTTCCTCGCGGCGCTACGAAGTTCGTGTGTCGGTTCCTACACAACCGTTTATAGCGCTCCCGATTCTGTTTTGGGTTTTGGGTTTGAGAGCCTCCAGCAGAAACAAATCTGTTTCCATATCCATTCCATCCAAAATCCAAGTTCAACATCTAATCGTACAGCAGGTAGGCCCGCCGTTGTGTAAGGAAATAATCAACATCCTCCTGCCAACTCTGGCGGATCTCTTTCAGGGGATTCCCGGCATCCATCATCCGCGGAATGCTGTCTCCTCCACACAGAATCTCGATGGGCATCTTTTGGGATTCGTATTCATAGGGGGGTTGGCGCCATTGGAACGACTCAGGATAGAGCGATTTGATGCTTGAAATAACCGCGATTCCCGTCAGAAAAGGCTCGAAGATGTCGCGGTCCTGAACATGTAGCTGGACGCCCCCGCACATCATCTTGGCGTACTTCTGAAATGTCGGTTCAAAAAAGGCAGGGCGAAAGACGACACCCGGGAGATGAAGCCCGTTCAGGCAGTCCGCCAACGAGCGGGCATTTATATAGGGAGCTCCCACGAATTCGAACGGCCGTGTTGTCCCGCGGCCCTCGGACAGGAGCGTTCCTTCAATCAGGACCATGCCAGGGTAGACAGTCGCGCTTTCGAGCGTGGGCAGGTTCGGAGACGGCATGACCCACGGAAGCCCCGTCTCATCGAACCACTGACCTCTATGCCACCCTCGCATGGGTACCACGATCAGATCACATCCAATGCCGAACTCCGAGTTCAGCAGCAGGGCAAGCTCGCCCACTGTCAAACCATGCCGCATCGGCAGTGGGTATAATCCCACGAACGAGCTGAACTTCGGATTCAGTAGATTGCCCTCGACCTGATCCCCATTGATCGGATTTGGCCGATCCAGTACAACCATGGACTTCCTATATCGGGCGCAAGCCACCATGCAGTATGCCATGGTATGGATAAACGTATAGACACGGGTTCCAACATCCTGCAGATCGAAAACAAGAATGTCCAAATCGCTCATCATGGCCTCGATCGGCCACCTGGTTTCGCCATAAAGGCTATGCACCGGCAGGTGGGTGTCCGGATCCAGATGAAAAGCCGACTCAACCATGTTGTCCTGCTTCTCCCCGCGCGCGCCATGCTGCGGTCCGAAAAGCGAAACCAGGCGAAATCCCTTTTCGGCCAGAAGCGCATCCGCCGTGTGCCGCAAGTTCGGAAGAACCGAAGCCGGATGAACCACAGCCCCGACCCGCGCGTCCGCAAGCAGTTGCTTGCGCTCCTGGAGCAATACGACTATCCCCGGATCAACCGTCATCGGATGTTACCTCATGGCAGCCTCACCCAAAAGTGCTTGACTGCTGGAATCGCTTGTATTTCAATAACCTTCGCTTAGCGCAATGCACGATGGGAGTTGGAATGATCGCCGGGCGCCGAGAACATCATTCGTGCGCGGAGCCAATAGGGTCCCGCTCAGCCTGACGCCGAACTCTCGACGGTTCTTAATCCAACGTCATCGCCATCGCTTTGTCAATAGTTGTTCGCCGGGAATGATCGATGGAGCATACACTCGTTCTCAATGCCAGCTACGAGCCGATCAATATTGTTCCGTGGAAGCGCGCGATTACCCTGCTCTTCCAGGGCAAAGTGGAGGTGCTGGCGGAATATGATCGGGAAATCCGGAGCATAAGTTTCACCATCAAAATGCCGAGCGTGCTTCGACTCCTGAGATACGTGCGCATGCGCAAACGGTTCCAACACGTCAAGTTCAGCCGAGCGAACATCTACGCAAGGGATTTGCACACCTGCCAGTACTGCGGAACCCAATGCTCCACGGAGGACCTGACGTTTGATCACGTCATACCGGTCGTCAAGGGCGGGAGTAGGACTTGGGATAACATCGTTACGTGCTGCTTTGAATGCAACCATCAAAAAGGGGGGTGCACACCTGAAGAAGCGGGAATGCACTTGATCCGGCGGCCGAAAACACCCGAGTGGGTTCCAAACATGCTCCACATCACGTTTGGCTTCAAGAAAACCCCGGAATCCTGGCGCGATTATTTCTATTGGAATGTTGAGTTAGATGATGATAGCTGAAGTGTTACATTACTAATCAGTTCATAAATAGGTGGACATTTGATCCAAACATGAGGAGCCGGACGGAGGTCATGTTCGCACTGGGTGGCAATCATCGGTATCGGTATCGGTATCGGGGTCGCAATCGCAGTCGCTATCGGCTTTTGCAGACCCACACAACCGATTGCGATTGCGACTGCGATCCCGATTCCGATACCGACGGAAATCGCGTTCTCCTCTCTTTCTGATACCGCCAAATGTCAACCTACTTATGAACTGATTAGTAACTTGTTTGCCGGAAGCAAATGACCTCCTCTTTATCTCGCCATGAACCGGACTGGCAGGTGGTTTTCGATCAAACCGGCCTCAAATGCGAGCCGATAAAACCTCTCTAATCCCTCTAGGTGCCGCGCTCCCATATGATGGTCCAGATTGCACCGAAGGTACCCTTCGAGAAACGCGGCGGGTAAGTCCAGAGTGCGGGAGTAGGTCGCGGCAATTTCCTCGATCCTGGCCAATCCCCACTCTTTGGCCTCCATGAAAGTGGCAACCAGGTTATCCGGAGCGGATACTCGTGGGCCGCATGCCCAGAAAGCGAAAACGAACGGTAGCGCCTGCCAATCACGCCATGCTGCCGCCAGATCCATGATCTGATATTCATCGGGGGAGCACCTCAGAGCCGCATCCCCAATTATGAGCGCAGCATCGCATTTTCGCAGCATCTCGGTAACCCTCGGTGCGTGCGGCACAAATTCAGGGTGAAGCCCCATCCTGGAGGTAAGAAGCAGTTTAACCAATGCCACCGATGTGCGTGAGCTGGTATCAACGGCAACCGATCGGATGCGGGCGGCACCCTTAGGGCGAATCAGGAGGACGCTGCGCACTTCATTCGAAGCCGCGATTGCCACATCGGGAATCACCCGGAGGTTGGGAATCCGTTGATATTCGACGGCGGGAATCAGGCCGACGTCGACATCTCCCCTGGCAAGCTGCTCGGCGCATTCAGCCGGAGAAGCGGGCGATATCTGATACTGGTGTCGCGTAGGGCCGTGTAGAAAAAACCAGCCCAAAGGTGCGGCATTCAGATAGTGCACCAACGAGATTCGGAGACACAAAGCTTTGCCCTCCTCAGGAAAAGCCGGAAATAGGGCTCGAGGACGCGAAACTA
>JBEKYG010000208.1:0-7759 GCA_049511215.1 Acidobacteriota bacterium
GATCGGAAATGCCCTGGGCTGAAGCTCCGGCTCCGGCAAATACAACACGCTGATCAGCCATGCGTCGCTTCGTGATGCGCAATGCGCTCAACAAGCCTGCGAGGACCACGCCTGCCGTGCCTTGGATGTCGTCGTTGAAAGTGCAGAGTTTGTCCCTGAATCGCTTCAGCTGTTTAATCGCGTTTCCTTTGAGAAAATCCTCCCACTGAAGAACTGTTGTGGGGAAGACCTTTTGAACCGCGGCAACAAACCTGTCGATGAATTCCTGGTACGCATCGCCGCGTACCCTCTTCTGTCGCAATCCGAGATACAGGTTGTCATTCAAGCGCTCTTCGTTGTCTGTTCCAACATCGAGAGTGATGGGCAAGGTGTTGTACGGAGAGACCCCGGCGCACAAGGTGTAAAGGCATAGCTTTCCGATGGGGATTCCCATGCCTCCGGCGCCCTGGTCGCCCAGTCCCAGGATTCTTTCTCCATCCGTTACGACAATTACGGAAGGATTCCCGATCCCGGCATTAATGAGAATTTTTTCTATGTAGTCCCTCTGGTTGTAATTGATATAGAGCCCGCGGGCATTTCGGTAGATATGTGAGTATTTCTGGCACGCCTCGCCTACGACTGGTGTGTAAACGATTGGCATCATTTCATCGATATGTTCGAGCACCAGCCTGTAATAGAGCGTTTCGTTCCGGTCCTGCAAGCCCGAAAGGTAAATAAACTTCTCGAGGTTGGTCGACTTGGCATTGAAGTTCTCGTAACATCGATCCAGCTGCTGTTGCATCGTGGATACGACGGGCGGAACGAGACCCTGGAGGTCCAGCTCTGTCCGCTCCGCTTCGGTAAAAGCGCTTCCTTTGTTGGCCCGGGCGTCCAGCAGGAGGGCCTTTCCCTTTTGCGACACCGCCATGTATTTTTGCCCAGTTGCTGGGTCTATCTTGAGACTAATCTTCATTGCAGTCCTCCTTAAGATGAGTGAAGCATATGATAGTACGATTTGAGATCGGCATCCCCGGACCGGTTTAGCTTTTGGTTCGCAATCAGGCCCGTCTCTCCCTGTCCAAGGAAGAGCCTATTGTAACTCTTTTGGAGGCGGGAATCTTCACCTTCCTCATAAAAAGGAACCAGGGGGTTTTCCCCAGGATCAGGATGGCGCCTCGAGATCGGCGATCATCCGTTCTATGATTCCGGCAACCTGAGTCGTACAATTCCGATAAGCGGCGATGAACTCATCGGGATGGCCGAAGCCCAATACTCCGGCGGGCATATCCATATACTCGGGGTGGAATATGTTGTCGGCCGAGACGATCAGGCGGTAAGCATCCCTCGCGCTCCTGAGAAAATCAAAGCTCAGGCTCAAGGTCTCAAAATCCTTCTTGTGCCGGCATTCGACTTCGCACAAGGTTTTTACCAACTTGCGATCGATCGGCTCGCGCAGGCCGTATTTGGCTTTATAGGCCAGGAGAATCATCTCTATGTCTCTCAGGCCCCCGAGCCCTTCCTTCACGTTAATGGCGTCTCCTCTTTTTCCAATTTCGTTGAGGTGCCGCGATCTTATCTCCGCGATCATTTGAGCGATATATTTTCCGCTGCAGTTAAAGATATATGGGCGGATGATGCGGTCCTCGAACTCCTTCCCGAACTTGGTGCTGCCGATAATCATGCGCGAGCCGAGAATCTGAGACTTGTCGATGAAAACCTCCGGTCCATCCCGCATGAACAATAGCTCCAGCTCATCGACCAGGGTGACGTAATGCCCGAAGTGATCCGTGAGACGATAGTGTGGGAGCGTGCCACGCTTGAGGATGTCCGAATTCATCCGATTGGCGATCCGGTCACAGTAGCGGCGCATCTGCTCGTCCTTGGAGTTGAGCAGGATGATAAGATCGTAGTCGTCATCATACGCTTGCTCACGCGCATGCCCGCCGGCCACAAAGATCGCGAGCAGGTCCCGGGTTGCGACTTTGCCCCCCATCTCCTCATCGACGCACTGTTTGTCAATGTCGAACAGCACCTGAAGGAAGGTATCAGAGAACTCGGTGAACTCGGCGTTGGTCGTGCTGATCGGGACCCCCCGCAAGGTTTCCAATCCCACTCTGAGATACTCGAGGTCATAGTAGTCCGCCAGCATCTCCTTCTTTTCCGAACTGCCGGCGACGTAATCGACATTTCCGAGAAGTCCGTGTGCGATCTGGCGCAGCTTGTCGAGGTCATCAAGATACTGGACATATTCCGGGCGCTTCCGGATCACGCGCGTGAAATAGCGCCTGAAGTAGCGGCTGTTGCTGTGATGCAGCTGACACAATGTCTTCAGCCTTGCCCCAGATGCTGCTTCGGCTGTTCCCGCGCCGTCTTCCAGCAGCTTCTCGAATGGGATCAGCTGGTCCTCGTTCAACCTCATCAAGTAGCTGTTGATGAGCTGTGGGTACTGAAAGAAGAGTTTGGAGAGTTTTGATGTCCGGCCTTCGCTTACGGCGGCAGTGTCGAGGAATGAGTCGTTGAGTTCGTCGAACAGTTTCTGATACTCGGGACCCCGCTGATATTTCGCGACGATCACCAGGAGCGATATAAGAGCATAAAAGGCGTATTGACCCGTGCTGCCGTATTTCTCGATTAGCTTCCGCCGGTATCTTCCTTCCAGCAAGGCAAAGTCATGGACAAAACGGTGCAGTAATGCGCCGTTGTTGGCTTCGAGGGTTTCAAGCACGTCATCCCAGAACTTGGTTCCGCGGAAGAAACGCGAAGCCTTGATGAAATCGACGGCCAGGTTCCGCTTCGACTTTGCAGGCGCGTCCGGCTGGTTTCGTCTGGTCTGGGCGAGGCTGGAAAATATCGTGATCGATTTGAGGTGTTCGGTTACCGATTCAAGCAGGATTCGGACGGTATCCTTGGCCAGCTGCACCGATTCATGATAGTGGATCAGCAAGTGATCCCAGCCCTTGACCGCCCCCACATTCTTGTATCCCATGCATTGTGCGACCAGCGCCATCTCATCGGCGATGTTGGGATCCCCAAGCTGTATCTCCTCTTCCTGGACGACGAACAGCTGGTATAAATGCCTGAAAACGTCGAGAAACGTCAGGGCGCGTTCGAGGTCGTCGTAAAGCTGCTTCGAGGCGGGATTCTTTTCCCGCAGGCCGCGCAGGATGTCCCAGGGGTTCACCTTGTCGATGCGGAAAATCGTCTTTTTCACGTAGATCATGCTCTTGAGCAGGCGCAGGCCGTCGTCCTTGAGATGGATGCTGTCCGGCTGCATCGGACGGATGAGCAGGGAGCGCACCTCGCCGAGGATCCCCCTCAGGTAGGCCTCATGGTACTTGTTGTCCTGGTGAGGAGCGTAATGGTAGCGCCAGGTTATTTCCCGCTTGAACTGGTCGAACAGCTTCAGGCTGCCGAGGATGGGAGCGGCGCCGAGCATTTCGGTGAGGATGATGAAGTCGTGAATCTCCTTGTCCAGCAGATCCCTGTAATCCGATATGGAGGCGGAGTAGCCCTGCTTGACGACGTGCTCCGAGAGGTAGAAATGGAGGCAGCTGGCATGCTTAAGCATCTCGTTGCGCAGCTTGCCGACCGCCTTGTTGAATTCATCCCGGCGTTCCGAGCCGTCGTCTACGATTCCGATGTCGATGTCGTCCTGATCCGACCGGCTCCCAACACCGCAGATGACGAATTCCGGCCTCTCCGTTTCCGGAACAAAAAGGTCCAGCAGCCGCCGCATGTAGTTGGCAGTAAGAGCGCGGAATTCGAGACCCGAGTGAATTATGAAATCCCGAAACACCTCTGTCCGGTCCCTGGCTGTGGTCAGGTTTAGCTGGAGGACATCGGTCAGGCGCAGGTTCATGTGGAGAAACTGCAAACCATAGTAGCAACCGAGGAATGCCAACTTCTCCTCGATCGTGTCTCCCAGCTCCAGGATAACATCCATCTCTTCAGACAGATTGGGAGCAGACTTCCACAAGTGAACCTGATCGATCTTGCCTTTGGCCTCAAGGCCTTCAATCAGGCGATCCTTGTGGGTCTCGATACTGCGGATATATTTCTGGTGGTGGTTGCCGAGAAAGGCTACGCGATCTCTCAGTTTCAAGAAGGGATCCGGCATACGCGAATGCCCCCTAGCGGACCAGCTGTAAAGCTACCTCCATCCCGGTTCTGAAAGCCTTCAAGTTCAGATCCTCTGTGCCTTTCGGCACTCTGGCGAGCACTGCGGCCTCCACCGCCTCAACCGAGACGATGTTGGAAAGCCGGGCGATGATGCCCAGGGCTACAATATTGGCAACGACCGCCTTCCCCAGCTGGCCCCGTGCAATATCGGTTATGGGAACCTGGTAGACCTTGTACTTGCCCTCGGGCACGCGAGTCACGACGCCGGAATCGACCAGCAGAATGCCGCTCTCCTTGAGGTCCTTCGCGTACTTGTTGCAGGACTCCTGCGTCAGAGCCAGCAACAGGTCGAGGTTGGTGGCCTTTGGATAATCGATGTCCTCATCCGATATGATTACCTCGGAGCGGCTGGCCCCTCCCCTGGCTTCAGGGCCGTATGACTGGCTCTGCGTGGCATTCTTGTTATCATAAATCGCGGCTGCTTCAGCTAGAATCCGGCCTGCCAGTACCAACCCTTGCCCGCCTTCACCGCTGAGACGAATATCATAGCGAAAACTCATTGAGGCCTCCCTTGCTGGATTACGCTCCAAACTTTCTCAAGCGCTGCTGCAGCTTAGCATATTCCTGCGTATATTCCGGCCTGTCGACGTCGACGAACACTCCGGTGACAATCTTCCCCTCGAGCTCCTCGGGCGACATTTTGGCCGCCTTCTCGACGGGGACGCTGTTCTCTCCCAATTCTCGGATCATGTCTGCGCCTGAGCCCAATTTGTTACGCCGGCCGTACGCCGTAGGGCATGGGGTGTAAACCTCGACGAGTGAGAAGCCTCTTTTGCGGATGGCACGCTCGATGAGCTTTTCCAGGCGCAAAGCCGAATGAACCGTGCTTCGGGCGACGAAGCTCGCGCCGGCAGCCTGAGCGAGACCGCTGATGTTGAATGAAGGCTCAAGATTGCCGAACGGGGCAGTACTCGCGCGCTTGCCGATCGGAGTCGTTGGCGATACCTGCCCTCCAGTCATGCCATAGGTATTGTTATTGAACAGAATAACGGTCAGATTGATATTGCGTCGCGCCGCATGGATATAGTGGTTGCCGCCGATCGCGGTGGCGTCCCCATCTCCGGTGATAACGATAACATTCATCTCCGGCTTGGCAAGCTTGACGCCAGTAGCAAAAGCAATGGCGCGGCCATGGGTTGTATGAAGGGTGTTGAAATCCACGTACCCGGGCAGGCGGCTGGAACAACCGATGCCGGATACCATCGTGATTTCGTCCTTTTTCAGCCCGATGCGGTCGATGGCACGGAGTAGCGACTTCAGTACAATCCCGTCTCCACAGCCCGGACACCAGATCAAGGGTAATTTGTCAAGTCTGAGGTATTTACCATAATCAAACATCTCTTGCTCCTTCTCTTGGTAGTCCAGACTATGAAGAGACTTCCTCTATCTTGTCCAGTATCTGCTGGGGACTGATGGGTTCTCCGTCGACTCGGTTGAGCTTCACGATCGGAACCTTACGGCAACTGGCCCACTCCACCTCGTGCGCAATCTGTCCCAGGTTGAGCTCCGGGACAATGATGTGGTGCACGTGTTCCGCCATGGCACGAACCTGCTGCTCCGGGAAAGGCCAAATCACCAGGGGGCGCAGCAACCCGGCCTTAATTCCCTTTTGCCGTGCCATCAAAATTGCCTGGCGCGCCGAGCGGGAACTGCAGCCGAAAGCGAAAACACCGACCTCGGCATCCGCGAGATAGTCCTCTTTCACCTCGATGATCTCGTGACTGTGGTTTTGAATCTTGTTGTTCAGGCGCCTCATCAACCTGTCAATCTCCGCCGGATTATTGGTCGGGAACCCGGTCTGATCATGGGATAGGCCCGTAACATGATAGCGATAACCTTCTCCAAAGCTCACCATGGGCGGCACATCGGATTCGGTATGCTCATAAGGCAGAAACTTTTCCGGGGGCACATCCGGCATCCTACGATGAACAATCTCGAATTCACCGGGCTCCGGCAGAATCACCTTTTCGTTCACGTGCCCGATGATCTCATCCATCAGCAGGATGACAGGGACCCGGAAACGCTCAGAGAGATTGAAGGCCCGGATGGTGAGCTCGTACGTCTCCCTTACGCTGTTGGGAGTCAGCACGATAATGGGGTGGTCCCCGTGCGTCCCCCACCGTGCCTGCATGACGTCCCCCTGGGCGGGCAAGGTCGGAAGACCCGTGCTCGGCCCGCCGCGCTGCACATTTACAATTACGCAAGGAACTTCTGCCATGGCTGCATAGCCGATGTTTTCCTGCTTCAAGGAAAACCCCGGACCGCTGGTAGCGGTCATCGACTTGGCGCCGGCGAGTGACGCGCCGATGATCGCACCCATGGCGGCGATTTCGTCCTCCATCTGAATGAAAACTCCGCCTATCTCCGGCAACCGCTCCGACAGGATCTCGGCGATTTCAGAGGAGGGGGTGATGGGATAACCGGCGAAGAATCGCAGCCCCGCCGCCAGAGCCCCTTCGGCGCAGGCTTCGTTGCCGGTGATCACCTGGATTCTTTGCTTCCTTGTTTCTGCGACTGCTTCTTGATTGATGGATTGCATCTGAGATCTTCCTTTCACCCCGAGCACCCGTATTATTTCGTAACCAGCTCTTCGGCCTCTTTCACCACGATCGCGAAATCCGGGCACATAACTTCGCACATGCCGCACGCAGAGCATTCTTCAATGAGAACCACTTCGGGATAGACCCCCTTCATCTCCAGGACCTTTCTTTGGCAGGCATCCACGCAGATGGCACATCCTTTGCACCACTCTTTTCTTACTTCGATAATTGCATTTTTCTTCTTTGCCATGATCATGATCTCCTGTACAACTTCCCGGTTCCGCGATCACAGCTTGGCAGGCTGTATCGCCGCCTGGGAGATGCATTCAATTTTGCCTTGCGATTGGGAAGCCAATATGGGGTTCTCAAGGGCGAAGCAGTTCCTTCAAGCGGGTCTTCTGGGGAATAGGACGGCGCTGACTCATCTGCTGTTTGCGCGCCCTCCACCTGGCTGTGTGAGAATCCGAGTTCATGCCGCCTAACTTTGTCCTTACCGCATGGCATGAGTTCCTGCTCCCAACAGGAACTTGCCCACACCTGCATCTCAGGTGGCGCGCCACCTCGTTCTTGTCCGATAGAGGCAAAAAATAAGCTCTCAGCGGGGAGTGCCTCACGAACACGCCATACTCTACGCGTTTGCCGCCCCTAGCGCAAAGGTTTTTCGCGCGGCCGTGCTACTTGTTTTCCCGCCGGGGCTACCCGCCTGGGCCGTCGGCTGAGAGGTAGGCCTCAAGGGCATCAAGCTCACGGCCCAGATCCTCAACGTGGTTTTGAAAAAGGTTACACAGGGCGAGCCAGCCTTTGATAGCACCCTGCTGATCGACCACCGGGTAGTAGCAACGGCCATGAGTGAACATCAACTTCAGAGCTTCGCCGGCTTCTGTCTCGGTCGAAATCGTTTCTGCCGGAGCTCTCATAATTTCGCCCACCTTGAGAACGTCCGGATTCTTGCCTTCCGCAATCACGTGCTTGAGAACGTCCTCTTTTGACAGTGTGCCGGCCAACCGATCTCCGTCCATTACGGCCAACGCACAGCCCTGTTCGCTCCCCATGATAGGAAC
>JBEKYG010000209.1:0-7748 GCA_049511215.1 Acidobacteriota bacterium
CCACGGCGCACCAGACCACCGGCGCCTGACCATGGAAGTCGCCCTTGCTGCGCGGCCGGTTCAGGTAAAACTCGAGGCTGTTCGTCTGCCCGGTGCCGGCGCAGACCTCGCCGATATTGCCGCCGGCATCGATATAGCGGATCAGCGCCAGCCAGCCCTTGCGTGCCGCTTGGGAATAAGCCTGGTCTTTGAGCCAGCCCTTTTTTACGCCGGTGATCATGGCAAAGGTGAACATGCCCGTGCAGGAAGTCTCTTTATAGGATTCCGGGTGATCAATCAGCTGGTGCCACATGCCGTCGGCGTCCTGAAATTTGAGCAATGACGCCATCATCTTGAGGTAGCATTCCATGATCCTGGCACGTTTCGGGTGCCGCGCCGGCAGGTCGCTCAGCAACTCGGCCATTCCGCCCGCAACCCAGCCGTTGCCGCGTCCCCAGAAGAATGGGAAAGCCGGTCCATGATAAAACAGGCCATTCGGTTGCTGCAGCTTATCTAGATAGGCCGCCATCTCCAGTGCCGCCCGATCGAGGTAGGTCTTGTTGTGTGTCGCGCGATAGGCCTGCAACTGCAACATAGTGATCATGTACATGTCATCAATCCAAAATCGGGTTTGGTCGCTCAGGCCGTCTTTGTCCGGTTTCTCCCATTGTTGGTCGGCCAGCATTTTCCCGAGTTCCAAATACTTCGGGTTCTTGGTCCGGATGTACAGTTCTAGGGGAACGATCCCAAAAACGGCGTGATCGACGTGGTGTGTCATCGAGATCGACTTTCGCCCTTCAGGTGTCAGGATGGGATCGAACCTTCTGGTCAGCGCCGTCATGAGATTCTTATCCTTGGTGACCTTGGCGAACTCGAGCGCAGCGTACCAGGTGGAGTCTTCGGCATAATGAACCGTCGGTTTCTGCAAATCATGGTTCCGGGGAATGAGATTGAGTGCAATGCGCCTGCCGATTTCCTTCGGCGATGCTCCAGCCGGCCAGTCCTTAAATTCCGCCTTCTGCGCCATACCCCAGGCGGCCGTCATCCCGAACGATAGCAACCAGGTGATTTTCAGCCAGTGCTTCCGCATCTGCGTCCTTCCTTTCTGCTTGGAGGTCCTCCCAGTTATTTCCGTGGGCGGCATCGTCGGGGTTCGCTTATGGATTTTTGTGCCGATCCATTGGGCAGCCCGAGCCGACCGCTTCAGCGACCCATTGGAGTTCCCTGATTCTGCTCCCGAGAGTGTTCGGAACGATTGTATTTTTCAAGGTATCAGGCCAGTTCCTCCATCGCGACTGCGTCCATATCGGAAAACTCCCGGTTTTCTCCCCCCATGGCCCAGATGAACGAGTATCGCGCAGTTCCGGAGCCGGCGTGAATCGACCATCCCGGCGCCAGCACGGCCTGACGGTTTCGGACCACGATGTGCCGCGTTTCGCTGGGCTCGCCCAGGTAATGGAAAACTACGGCCTGCGGCGCGAGATCAAAGTAGAGGTAGATTTCGGTACGCCGCGGGTGCCGGTGGACCGGCATCGTGTTCCAAACGCTTCCTTCCCCAAGGTCGGTAAGCCCCATGGTCAGCTGGCTGGTTTCGACGGCCGGCGAGTATATGTACTTGTTGATGGTCCGCCGATTGGCCATTTGTGCACTGCCGAGGTTCGTCGATTCAATCTCCGGCACCCCGATTGGTTTCGTCGGGTGGGAGGCATGCGCTGGATAGCTGACAAAATAGAATAGGGCGGGAGTCTCCGGATTGCTACTCATGAATTCGACGCGCCGGCTTCCCCGGCCGATATACAAACCGCCTCGATTCGCCAGCCGGTATTCACTACCATCGATGCGGACAAGCCCGTCGCCACCAATGTTGATTACGCCCAGTTCGCGCCTTTGCGTGAAATATTCCGAGGCAAATTCCGCGGGAGCTTCAAGTCCCAGAGTCCCTCCTGTTGGTACGGCCGATCCAATCACCGCGCGATCAACGGCGGTGTGCACCAGTCTGATGCAGCCGCCTGCAAACAGATCTTGGACAAGGAAACCCTTACGAATCTCGGCGGCGTTCATTCTGGCAAAACTCGTCGGATCGGGTGGGTAGGGCTGTTTGCCGTCCATGTTTTGTCCTTCCTCTGCAACATTGAAGTTACGGGGCAATACCAACGCATGACACTGGCTACGTTTTCATGGCCGCGGAATGGAGATTGTATCTCATCGCGAATTGTTCGGTGCCGTATTACGAAGGCGAGCCTATCTCCGGACAGGCCTGCCGTCAAGAAATATCATCATATGGTGAAATAACATGTTGTATAACGTGAAACGGTGATCGTGCCAAGGCAACGTCTTGCTCACGGACTCCTGCGCAACTATCTCGTGCGCGGCGGCCGCGCGTTAATAAGCAGGTAGCTGCTTTATGTCTGTCGGACTGATGCCGCGCGCGGACGCGTTGCATAAAGAGCCGCGCCCATGCCAGCCAGAACGAGAGCGGCCAGCACCAGCGCCTGCCCCGCATCCAGGGGCAAATATAGAATCAGGACCCCACCTAGCATCACCGAGGCGGCGATCAGTTTGTCGGTGATTTCGCGTTCCCGGAAAATCAACCATCCCGCCAGCACGGATAGCACGATGCCTGCCCGCTTGATGCTCACGGTAATCACAACCGCCAGGTAGGAATAAGTGATCAGCTGCAGCAGGAGCGCGCCCGCATCCATCACCCCCGCGAGCATGGCCCACCTGGGCGTAGTGCGCATGACCACACCGCAATTCGCACCTCGCATCCCGACCAGAAGTGCGAACAAAATGCATAAACCCAGGCAATAGGCGAATGCCTGGGTCAGCGGGTCACTCATCATCACTAGCCGTTTCTCGATCGGATTGGTAATCGAGAGGATGAAAGCCAGCAGCAGGATATAGCGGCTGCCTTTCTCCCGCATGACGGCCTTGATGGGTGCGGCCCAGCCCTCGGCGAACAGGCGCCGGTGCATTACCAGAGATCCGACTACGATCAGCCCGACACCCAACAATTTGACCCACGAAGGGAGTTCGCCGATCATCACATACCCGGTGCCGATGAGAAAAACCGGGGTGAAGGCCATGAATGGAATGCACAGCGACATCGGCGAAACCTGCAGTGCCTTCATCAGAAGGAACTGAGCCCAGCCGATCAGGGCCACGTCAATTGTCAGGTAGATCAGGAAAACCGCTATCGGAGGAAGCGCGAAGGCAGCAACGCCGAATAGGGGGCCGCCGTCACGAATGCCCGGAACGGTGCCGGTATACAGACGGGCTACGATGGCTACAGTCAAAACCAGTGCGGCAAAAATGCGAATCCAGAAAGTAGCTGCTATCAGTTCATTGCGGTCCACAACCTTTTTGCGGGACACATCGGCCAGCACATTGCTGATGGAGGTCGCAGCAGCCAATAGCAGGCCGATAGGAGAAAGAATTAATTCAGGCATGATTCAGCTCACATGGTCTTCCGGTAATTGGCACGGCCGCGCGCCAAGGACCACCTTGCGCTGTCCGTTCTTTTTGCGCGCGGCCAGCAGTGCCGCGCTGAGGAACCACCCGAGAGTCCCGGCAAGGAGGAGGTTGCGATAGCTTGCCATGCTCACCTCCCCCAGGAAAAAGAAAATCGCGATTGCAAGGCAGAGAGTCAGGCTCAGCACGGCAACGATAATCACCATGATTCGGATCACGCGGCTCCTCCTTCCGCGAGGCTAGATAGGATTGCCGGGAGCTTTCTTGAGCATCCAGTTCCAGAGAGTGTACGATATCAACGCCATAAAATAACCGGGCAACCAGCGGAAATAAAGGTGAATCGGCAACCAGGCGCAGAATGCCAGCGTACCTACCCAGACCACCAACGCGCTCCAGTTTATGGCGGCACCGCGTCTCTGGCATCGGTACTGCTCAATTCCCAGCGCCGGAAAAAGCCAATGTTCGGAAACGACGATGGCGCCCACGGGCATGAGCACCAAACCATAAATCGCCACATAATCGAGCAGCTTCATGAAAATGAGGGGGAAACACGAGAGGGCCGTGGTGATCAGCCCTACGACCAGGGTGGCTTTCCACCGCGGCCAGTTCCGTGTGACGCACTGGAGCGCCAGGCCGGCTCGATACAGGGTCGGGTTCGCTGTTGTCCAGCTGGCCAGTACTACGGCAAGGCACCCCGCAATCCCGGCGGCCTCATATGCCATCCTCCCCGGATCCATCTGACGGTTCACCCCCGCCAACATGATTCCGGAACAGACCCAGGCCAGCATGTGGCCGGGGTACATGCCAAAGGCCGAGAACAGGCCATAGGCCCAGTGCCGCGCGTATCGGAACAGCGCCATGTCGGACAGCCCGATGTGCATGGCCAGGTTGCAGAACCACGCGAAAAAGATCACGTGGGCGAGTCCGAAGTGCTCTTGTCCGCCACTGGCAATGCCGTTCCAGATCCTGCTTTCCGCGACCTCACGAAAATTGTCGAAGTTGCTGTGGATGCCCAGCTTCGGCAGCGTGGCCAATGCTCCCGCGATAAAGATTGCAAAGATCCAGGGAGAACATGCCTCGCCAAACTTGCTTAGCTTTTCGAAGCCGAGGATGGCCAGGACGAGGAAAGCAATGCCAATCGCACAAGTGAGCAGCACCCATCCCAGACTGTTCGGAAGCATATCGGTCAAGGCGGGGGTTTGAACCCCAAGCATCAGCCCGATCGCCGTGGCCGAAACGGCAATCATGGCCCCGGCGAGAATGCAATACAGGACGGCATTTGCAATATTGTAGACTGCGGTGAGACCGGGACCCGCGATCCTCTGAAGATACCAATAAAGGGTTAGCCGGGTTTGGGTCGCGATCGGAGCGCAAATAAAAGTCCAGCTCAGAACCGCGAGCAGGTTTCCGAACAGCAGTCCCCAGAGCAGGTTCGCAAAGCTGACTCCATGCAAAACGAAAAACGCACCGATCACAAATTCGGTGCCGGCAACGTGTTCCCCTGCCAGCAAGCCGGCAAATTGGCGCCCAGGTTTGAACTGCGCGGGAACCACCGGTTCCCGATCATACTCGTAGAGTCTGTCCAACTGCGACATCAGCTGCGACAGCCTATGGGTCATGATGCGGACTCCGCTGCAGTGATTGGCGGGATACTATCCAACCCCGCCATTCTAACGTAGAACCTTTTTCAATCTAAAGATGAAATGCCCGGGCTAGTTCCTCCAGTTGGGATTGCGACAGGTCTCCGGGGTCGGACAATTCCCGATGATTTTCACCCTAATCGATGCTATTCTGCCCCCATCAGGAAAAAGCAAACTATTATCGGTGGAGCACAATGGCCAGGCTTCTCTGGCGTTCACGCTGCCGCGCCAGGGAATTTCGCTGCTGGTTCTGGAGTGGAAGTAGATCGGTAAATGCCAGAAACAAGGTAATGCGAATGAACTGATATGAAAGCTCCCCTCCTCTGGCTGGTTATTTACCGCTCGAGGGCCAGCTGCTTGTTTAGGCGGTACCTCTTGCCGGCTTGCGTGGTAAGCTGCAAGAGCCGTTTACCATAGCGGAGCTGGCACGGTCCGCCTTGATTCGACTTAAAGGTTGCAGTGGCCAGCTTCCCATTTTTCCAGCTGATGTCCACTTCGAAATCTCCGCGAGCCCGCAAGCCGGTTACCCTACCTTCGGGCCAGGCGTCAGGCAGGGCAGGCAGGAGCCGGATCACGCCGTTATGGCTTTGGAGAAGCATTTCGGCGATTCCAGCCGTGCCGCCAAAGTTGCCGTCGATCTGAAATGGCGGATGAGCATCAAATAAGTTGTCATAGCTGCCGCCGGCGAACCGCACCGCGGCAGCATTGCTCTGGCCGCCTGCCGGCGACAGGAGTAACGAAAGCAGGCGGTGGGCACGATTGCCGTCGCCGAGCCGCGCCCAGAGATTGATCTTGTAAGCAAGGGACCAACCGGTCGAAAGATCGCCGCGGGCATCAAGAGATTTGCGCGCCGCCTCGGCGAGCTGCGGCGTCTCCCACGGGGTAATTTCTGAGCCGGGATACAATCCCCACAGGTGAGACACGTGCCGGTGCTGCGGCTCGACTTCTTCGTATTCCTCAAGCCATTCGAGCAAGCGTCCATCGGATCCAATTTGATTCGGCGCCAGGCGTGCCCGCTTTTGAGTCAACTCTTTTCTAAGGTCCGCGTCTACTCCGAGAATGCCGGAAGCGTTGATGCAGGCGCCGAAAAGATAGCGCAGCAGTTGCATGTCGACGGCGGGGCCCATGCAGACGTGGGCCACTGAGTGATCGGCGAGACGGAATGCGTTTTCGGGTGAGTTGGCCGGAGCGGTGACCAGCCATTTGTGCCTCGGCTCTTCGATCAGCATGTCGGCATAAAACAGCGCCGACCCCTTGAGAATGGGATAGGCCCACTTTAAAAACGTGGTATCACGGGTATAGAGGTAGTGATCCCAAAGGTGCTGGCACAACCATGCCGACCCGCTGGTAGTAGCCCCCCACGAGGCCGCCTCCCCTGGCGATGTAAATCCCCAGGGATTGGTGATCACATGCGCCACCCAGCCGCGGGCGTCATAATACAACTTCGCAGTGCGCGCTCCCGGCTCCCGCAATGAGGCAATGAGCGAGAACATGGGTTGATGCAGATCCCCCAGATTGGCAACTTCCGCCGGCCAATAATTCATCTGGACGTTGACGTCGAGATGCCAATCGCCGTTCCAGGGCGTGTCAATGCTGTCGGCCCAAATGCCCTGGAGGTTTGCGGGCAGGCCGCCCGGGCGTGAGGAAGAGATGAGCAGATACCGTCCCAGCTGGAAATACAGGGCCGCAAGCCCCGGATCGGGGTTCCCCGTGCCGGCGGCTTTGAGGCGCTCGGGCGTTGGTTTGGCAACCGCATCGGCGTTACCCGGCCCGAGTGCGAGCGTGACGCGATCGAAATACTTTTGGAAATCTGCGATGTGAGCGCCAAGCATTGCCTGGTAAGGCTTCGCGGCGGCCTTAGCCATGTCATCTGCCGTGGCGATCACCGGATTGACCGTCCGCCGTCCGGCAAATCCGCGGAAATCAGTAGCAGCGGTAGTCAGCAGAATCGCCTCGTCAGCGTTCTGCACATGCACTGCGTTGCCGCCAACAGTCACCTTGCCGCTCTGGTTCAGCACCTTGAGGCGCGCAGCGTATTTCATGCCGTTTCCGTCGGTGCCGTTGTTCAGCTGTCCGGTCATGAGCAAACCGTTGGCGCCATCCGCGGCCAGGGAGACCCGCTCGGATCGTTCGAGCCGGACGTCGAAGGAGATTTGCCCAGGCTTGTCAGCGGTGAGGCGCAGCACGATCGCCTGATCAGGAGCACTGACGAAGGCTTCACGCCGATACTGCACGCCGGCCTGCTCGTATTCGACCCGAGCCACGGCGTCGGCGAGGTTGAGCTCGCGCCGGTAGTTTTGCACTACGGTTGCGGCCCCCGGAAAAGCAAGCAGCAGATTGCCCAGAACCTGGTAGGACCCGTAGCGGGCATCCTTGCCGTGTCCTCCGGCCGAACCGAGATCGCGGCAGGTGAAATGAGCATAAACCAGGTTCTCGGCCTCGACATTCTTGCCTGCCAGCAACAAGCGGCGGATCTCAGGCAGGTACTGTGCGGCATCAGGCCGGTCTGCATCCTGGGCAGCGCCGGACCACAGCGAGCTCTCATTCAGCACCATGCGTTCTTCAGCGGTTCCGCCGAAGACCATGGCCCCCAACCGCCCATTGCCCAGCGGCAACGATTCGGTAAATAGCTTGGCCGGTGTGTTAAACCAGATCGCC